>NZ_JANLOH010000059.1:0-10611 GCF_025466155.1 Pseudomonas sp. 13B_2.1_Bac1
TCGAGGGGCTGCTTCGCAGCCCAACGCGGGGCAAGCCCGCTCACCACAGAGGGCGGGGTGTATTGCTAACCATGAACTACGGAGTCATCCATGCAACTTTTTAGTCTTCAGGGCCAAGTCGCTTTTGTCACCGGTGCAGGCAGCGGGATCGGACAGGCCATCGCCGTCGGGCTGGCCGAGGCTGGCGCCGATGTGGCGTGTTTTGACCTGCCCGGCAGCCCCGGCATTGCCAGCACCGTAGAACGCATCCAGGCCCTGGGCCGTCGCACCCTGGCCCTGAGCGGCACCGTCACCGAGCGCGCTGCCCTGGACGCCGCCGTCGCTCGCACCGAAACCGAACTCGGCCCGCTGAGCGTGGCGGTCAACTGCGCCGGCATCGCCAACGCCCAGGCCGCCGAAGACCTCGAGCTGCAGCGCTGGCAGACCACGTTGGACATCAACCTCACGGGCATCTTCCTCAGTTGCCAGGCCCAGGCCGCCGTAATGTTGCCGCGCGGCAAAGGCGCCATCGTCAATATCGCCTCGATGTCCGGCAGCATCGTCAACCGCGGCTTGCTGCAGGCGCACTACAACACCTCCAAGGCCGGGGTGATCCACCTGAGCAAAAGCCTGGCGATGGAATGGGCCGACAAGGGCCTGCGGGTCAACTGCATCAGCCCCGGCTACACCGCGACGCCGATGAACTCGCGCCCGGAAGTCGCCGACCAGGTGAAGATTTTTGAACAGACCACGCCCATGGGCCGCATGGCCAGCGTGGAAGAAATGGTCGGCCCGGCGATTTTCCTGGTCAGCCAGGCCTCGTCTTTCTGCACCGGTGTCGACCTGCTGGTCGATGGCGGCTTCGTCTGCTGGTAAGGAGTCTTGTGATGTCGCAACGTTTCAGCGGTAAAACCATCGTGATCACCGGCGCCTGCCGTGGCATCGGCGCCGGCATTGCCGAGCGCTTCGCCCAGGAAGGCGCCAACCTGGTACTGGCTTCCAATGACCTGGAACGCGTGACCTTCACCGCCGACCAACTGGCCCAGGAATACAAGGTCGACGCCCTGGCCCTGGCTATCGACGTCACCCGTGAAGACGACATCGAAAAGCTCTACCGCGAAGGCCACGCGCGCTTTGGCAGCATCGACGTGTCGGTGCAGAACGCCGGCATCATCACCATCGACCACTACGACAAAATGCCCCGCGCCGACTTCGACAAGGTGCTGCAGGTCAACACCACCGGCGTGTGGCTGGGCTGCCGGGAAGCGGCCAAGTACATGGTCAAGCAAGGCAGCGGGCGGCTGATCAACACCTCGTCCGGCCAGGGCCGCCAGGGGTTCATCTATACGCCGCACTACGCCGCGAGCAAAATGGGCGTGATCGGCATCACCCAGAGCCTGGCGCTGGAACTGGCGCGGCATAACATCACGGTCAACGCGTTTTGCCCCGGTATCATCGAAAGCGAAATGTGGGACTACAACGACCGCGTGTGGGGCGAGATCCTCAGCACCGAGGAAAAACGCTACGGCAAAGGCGAGTTGATGGCCGAATGGGTCAAGAACATTCCCCTGCGCCGTGCCGGCAAACCCTCGGATGTGGCAGGCCTGGTGGCGTTCCTGGCCTCCGACGATGCCGCCTACCTGACCGGCCAGGCGATCAATATCGACGGCGGCCTGATCATGTCGTAAGGGTTTGGTATCCTCACCCGCATTGATGTCACCACTGAGGCCTTCATGAGCCAAATCGAAGAACAGCGCCTGATCACCAAGATCGCGAGCCTCTATTACGAAGAAGGGCTCAAGCAGTCCGAGATTTCCGCACAGCTCGACCTGTCCCAATCCTTTATCAGCCGCGCCCTGCGTCGGGCGCTGCAGGAAGGCGTGGTGAAGATCAGCGTAATGCGCCTGCAAGGCCTGCACCTGGAGCTGGAAACCCAGTTGCAGCGCCGCTATGGCGTGCGTCGGGTGATCGTGGTTGAAGCCACCGAACCGGGCAATGACGAAAGCATCAAGCAGGCCATCGGCTCGGCCGCCGCGCATTACCTGGAGACCAGCCTTTCGCCGCAGGATCATATCGGCATTTCGTCGTGGAGCAGCACCATTCGCGCCATGGTCGGCCACCTGCATGCACAACCGGGCAAACAAGGCGCCCAGGAAGTGGTACAACTGTTGGGTGGCGTCGGTAACAAAGGCGCGTTTGAAGCGACCTTGCTGACCCAGCGCCTGGCCACCCTGCTCAACTGCCCGGCGTTTCTGCTGCCCTCGCAAAGCATCGAGCAATCGGTGGAGAGCAAGCAGCGCATCGTGCAGATGGAAGAGGTCAAGGAAGTGCTGCAACGCTTTGACAGCATCACCCTGGCCATCGTCGGCATCGGCGACCTGGAGCCTTCGCAACTGCTGCGCAACAGTGGCAACTACTACACCGAAGACATGCTGCGCCTGCTGGCCGAGCGCGGTGCCGTCGGCGATATCTGCCTGCGCTACTTCGACGCCCAGGGCAAGCCGGTACTGGAAGAAGATGAAGAGTTCGTGGTGTCGGTGGCGCTGCCCAAGCTGCGCAGCATCCACCGCGTGCTGGGCCTGGCCGGCGGGCTGAACAAGGTCCAGGCGATTCGTGGCGCGCTCAAGGGCGGCTACCTGGACATCCTGATTACCGACCTGGATACCGCACAGGCCCTCAACCAATAACCTCTTTTGGAGACTGCCGCTCATGACGTCCAAGCTCGAACAACTCAAGCAATTCACCACTGTGGTCTGCGACACCGGCGACCTGGAAGCCATCAGCCGCCTGCGCCCGGTGGACGCCACCACCAACCCTTCGCTGCTGCTCAAGGCCGCCGCCATCCCGGAATACGCCGACCTGCTGCGCCGTGCCGTGAGCCATGCCAAAGGGGATGTGGGCCTGGCCGGCGACCACTTCGCGGTGTCGGTGGGTGCAGGGATTCTCAAGGTGATTCCGGGGCGCATCTCCACTGAGGTCGACGCGCGCCTGTCATTCGACGAAGACGCGCTGTGGGCCAAGGCCAACCAGTTGATCGCCCTCTACGACCAGGCCGGCATCGGTCGCGACCGCGTGCTGATCAAGCTGGCCTCGACCTGGGAAGGCATCCGCACTGCCGAGCGCCTGGAAAAGGCCGGTATCCAGACCAACCTGACGCTGCTGTTCTCCTTCGCCCAGGCAGCTGCCTGCGCCGACGCCGGCGTGTTCCTGATCTCGCCGTTCGTGGGCCGCATCTACGACTGGTACCGCAAGAACACCGGCCTGGACTACACCGGTGCCGAAGACCCCGGCGTGCAGTCGGTCACGCGCATCTACAACTACTATAAGGCCAACGGCATCAAGACCGTGGTGATGGGCGCCAGCTTCCGCACCCTCAGCCAGATCGAACAGCTGGCCGGTTGCGACCGCCTGACCATCAGCCCGGAACTGCTGCAAAAGCTTGATGAAGACCAGGGCCCGCTGGCACGCAAACTCACCCCGGGCGCCGACGGCGAAGCGCGCCAGCAGCTGACCGAGGCACAGTTCCGCTGGGCCTCGAACGAAGACGCGATGGCCACTGAGAAACTCGCAGAAGGCATTCGCCAGTTTGCGCGGGACCAGGAAAAACTGGAGGCGGTGTTGTCGGCGCTATGACCCCCGTCCAGCCGCTCGGCCAGTCGCGCACCTTGGTGTTCCTGGCCTACCCGCAGATGGGCCTGCTCGACCTGACCGGTGCCCAGACCGTGTTCTGGGCGGCCACCAAGGCCATGGTCGAGCGTGGCTTGCCGGGCTATGTGATGCACACCGCCAGCCTGGCGGGTGGCTTGATGCCAACAGCCGAAGGCTTGAGCGTCGATACCCTGCCACTGGCACAATTTGACCCCGCCACCCTCGACACCTTGATCGTACCCGGCGCCCCCGCCATTCAACAGGCGATGGCCGCCAACACCGATCTGGTGGACTGGCTGCGTCATGCTTCCACCCAGGCCCGGCGCACAGCTTCAGTGTGCAGCGGCACGTTCCTGCTGGCCCAGGCCGGCTTGCTCCAAGGCCGGCGCGCTGCCACGCACTGGGCGATGTGCGACATGCTCAAGCGCGGGTTCCCGAGCATCGAAGTGGACATGGACGCGATCTTTGTCCAACAAGGCAATGTGTGGACGTCGGCAGGCGTGAGTGCCGGTATCGACCTCGCGCTGGCGTTGGTCGAGGCCGATTGCGGGCGTCACGTTGCCCTGCAAGTGGCGCGGGAGCTGGTGGTGTTTCTCAAAAGGCCCGGTGGCCAGGCCCAGTTCAGCCAACTGCTGCAAGCGCAGACCGATGACACTGCGGGTTTCGACGCCTTGCACCTGTGGATCGCCGATAACCTCAGCGACAGCGAGCTTACGGTGGAGCGCCTGGCAGAACAAAGCCGCATGAGCCCGCGCAATTTCGCCCGGGTCTACAAGCAAAAAACCGGGCGCACCCCGGCCAAGGCCATCGAGTTGTTTCGCGTGGAGGCGGCACGACGCCTGTTGGAAGACTCCCAGCGCAACATCGACCAAGTCGCGCACCTGTGTGGCTTTGGCGATGAAGAACGCATGCGCTACACCTTCCATCGCCACCTGTCGATTTCCCCTCGCGACTACCGCGCGCGCTTTTCCCGCTGACAACAGGCCGGTTGGCAGTAATTCAGGGTTTTGTGTCCTACCCGACAAACAACGGCGCTCTTAGAGTAGGCCGGTAACGCATTGCACCTTGAGCAATCGTATCGACCTGGTCCCTGGAGCATCCCCATGAAGCAGCACATCCTTATCATCGGCGCCGGCTTCGGCGGTGTCTGGAGCGCCTTGAGCGCCGCACGCCTGCTGGATAAACATGATCGCCATGACGTGCAGATCAGCGTGCTGGCCCCACAGCCGGCGCTACGTATTCGTCCACGTTTCTACGAAGCCGACGTGCATGCCATGCAAGCACCGCTGGGGCCATTGTTTGCGGCGGTCGGCGTGGACTTCATCGAGGGCGCCGCCGACCGCATCGATGAAAATGGCAAGCAGGTGACCTACCGCAATGCGGCTGGCATAGCCACCACCCTCACGTACGATCGCCTGGTTCTAGCCGCTGGCAGCCGTCTGAACCGTCCACAGATGGAAGGCATCCAACACGTGTTCGATGTGGACCAGATCGAAGATGCCACGCGCCTCGAAGCGCACATCAAGGGGTTGAACAAGCTGCACGACAGCCCGGCACGTAACACTGTGGTGGTGGCCGGCGGCGGGTTTACCGGGATCGAGACCGCGACCGAAATGCCGGCACGCCTGCGCGAAGCACTGGGTGACAACGCTAATATTCGTGTGATCGTGGTGGACCGCGGCCCGCAGATTGCGGCTTCCATGGGCGATGGTATTCGCCCGTCCATCGTTCAAGCCAGCGAACACCTGGGCCTGGAATGGAGATTGAACACCTCAGTGGCCGCGGTGGATGCCGGCGGCGTGACCCTGGCCGATGGGGAACGCATTGAGTCCAGTACCGTGATCTGGACCATCGGCTTTCGCGCCAACCCGCTGACCGAACAGGTCAGCGGCACCCTTGATCCCCAGGGCCGCCTGCATGTGGACGGCAACCTCAAGGTCAAGGGCCTGGCCGATGTCTTTGCCGCCGGTGATGTGGCCTACGCCGCCACCGATGACCTGGGTCATTTCGCCGGCATGTCCTGCCAGCACGCCATTGCCCTGGGCCGCTACGCCGGCAACAACGTCGCCGCCGACCTGATCGGTGTGGCCCCGATGACCTACAGCCAGCCCAAATACGTCACCTGCCTCGACCTCGGTGCCTGGGGCGCGGTGTACACCGAGGGCTGGGATCGTCAGCTCAAACTGGTGGGCCAGGAAGCCAAGGAGCTTAAACAGCAGATCAACACCGTGTGGATCTACCCACCCGTTGCTGATCGGGCCACCGCCCTGGCGGCGGCTGACCCGCTGATCCCGGTGGCCTGACCGCGCCTGGGGCGGCAGCTATCAACTCTGGGGTGTATGTACCGTCAGGCCACGAGCAGCCAATGCCCCCAATACCCCGCCGACCATCGGCGCCAGCCAGAACAACCACAACTGCGCAATGTACTCACCGCCGGCGAACAACGCCGGGCCGGTGCTGCGCGCGGGGTTGACCGAAGTGTTGGTCACCGGGATCAGGACCAGGTGAATCAGGGTCAGCGCCAGGCCGATGGCAATCGGCGCAAAGCCTGCGGGCGCGCCCGGCCCCGTCACGCGCATGATGATCAGCACAAAGAAGAACGTGGCGATCACTTCGGCCAGCAACGCAGCCTTCATGTCGAACAGGCCCGGGCTCAGCTCGCCGTAGCCGTTGGCAGCAAAGCCGCCCATCTCGAAACCGGGTTGGCCGTTGGCGATCACATACAGCGCTGCTGCAGCCGCAATGGCCCCAACCACTTGCGCCGCGATATAGGGCAGCACTTTCGCCCCGCACAGGCGGCGCCCCGCCCAGAGGCCGAGGGTCACCGCCGGGTTGAAATGCCCACCGGAGATACCGCCCACCGCGTAGGCCATCGTCAATACGGTCAGGCCGAACGCCAGTGACACGCCGGCGAAGCCAATCCCCAACCCAGGGAACGCAGCCGCCAGAATGGCGCTGCCACATCCGCCGAAAGTCAGCCAGAAGGTTCCGAGAAATTCTGCGGTCAAACGTCTTTGCACAGGTGACTCCATTGCTGTTCAGGTGCCGTCACCACAGGACGTGGGCGGTCCTGGGCGACGGTAGCAATGGGCATCATGGCGCCCTGTAAGACTTGTCTGGTTTTAGCGTTTTACCGCGGGGTTGCGGGCACACCCGTGCCGAACCGCCGAATCGCCAGGCAATAGCCGATCAACGCCACCGCCGCCAGCAAGCCGCCCGCCGCGCCGATCCAGGCAAAGCCGAAGTGGCTGCCGACCCAGCTGCCCATCAGCGCACCGCCGCCGATACCGATGTTGTAGATGCCGGAGAACATCGCCATCGCCACGTCGGTGGCGTCCGGCGCAAGGACCAGTACCTTGGACTGCATGGCCAGGCCGAAGCCCATGATCGCCATGCCCCAGAACACGCTGAGGATCACCAGGTAGGATTCGGCGCCGCTCAACGGCAGCAGCAGCGACAGGCACGCCGCCAACAGGAACACCGCGCCGACCACGAACACGTGGGGGTTGAAGCGGTGCACCAGGCTGAACAGCAGCGAACCAATGATGCCCGCGCCGCCGAACACCAGCAGGATCAGGGTGACCGCGCTGCCGCTCATGCCGGCCACGCCTTCGACGAAGGGTTCGATATAGCTGTAGGCGGTGAATTGCGCGGTGACGGTCATGGCCGTGAGCACGTACAGCGCCACCAGCGCCGGACGCTTGAACAGCAGCGGCAGGCTGCGCAGGGAGCCGGAGTTCTGGCTCGGCAACGGCGGCAAGGTGCGCGCCAGCCAGAACACCAGGGCAGCAGCGAAGGCGCCAATGACCAGGAAGGTCGTGCGCCAGCCCATGGCTTCGCCGAGCAGGCGGCCCAGCGGAATGCCCAGAACCATCGCCAGCGAGGTGCCGGTGGCGAGCAAGCCCAGCGCCTGCACCTGCTTGCCTTCCGGCGCCAGGCGCACGGCCAGGGACGCGGTGATCGACCAGAACAGCGCATGGGACAAGGCGATACCGACCCGGCTGAGCATCAGGATGCCGAAGCTGGTGGCTACGCTGGAAAGAATATGGCTGGCGATAAACATGCCGAACAGCACGATCAGCAACTTGCGCCGCTCGACGTTGCGGGTCAGCAGCATCACCGGCAGCGAGGTCAGCGACACGATCCACGCATAGATGGTGAGCATCAGGCCGACACTGGCGATGGGCATGTCGAAGCTGGCGCCAATGGCGCTGAGCAGTCCCACGGGCACGAATTCGGTGGTGTTGAACACAAACGCGGCCAGCGCCAGGGCGATGACCGGTTGCCAGTTGGCTTGGGGGGTTGCGGCTGAAATGCTCATTGAAGGGCGAGGTACTCTGGCGATGATCAAGCGGCCACCCAGGACAAGCGCCGCCGCCGAGCATTCTATAGGTTTCTCGGCCGGCTGTTGACGCCCATCCCCCTCAAAATACCCTCAGCGGGGTCACGGTAAGGTCATGGTCACCACGTAGTTCCCCGACCGGATCGGCTTGCCGGCGCCATCGACGAGCACATAGCGCTGGTCGTAATACCGCCCGTTGCCGCTGTCCGCGACCAGCAGCACGTGGGCCGCGTCGACACTGGCCACCGGCGCCACACCGCGTACATCGAAGTGGCTGCCGCGGCTGGCGACGGCACACTCGTGCAATTCCATCACCGCGCCACTGTGCGTATTTGTCGCACACCCGCCCTCGACGATACTGCCGTGGAACTCAATGCTGCCCTGCCCCACGATCTGCGCGGCGCCGCACGTACTCGCCCAGACACCCAGGAGCCCTGCCATTACCGAAAGACGCTTGACGCTCATGTCGACACTCCTTATTGGGCTCTTACCCACTAAGTCGTCTGCCCGAGCGTTAACTTGAGGCGCCGCGTCCAAAGGTTTGCGCTAGATCAAGGATCCACCTGCCCCATCATCTCGGGAATGCTTTCCGGGCGCTTGGCATAGCGCTGGGCCAGCGCCGCGCAGACCATCAACTGGATCTGGTGAAACAGCATCAGCGGCAGGATCAGCACCCCCATGGTCGCCCCGGCGAACAGCACCTGGGCCATCGGTACGCCCGTCGCCAGGCTCTTCTTCGAGCCACAGAACAGGATGGTGATGCGGTCTTCCTGGTTGAAACCAAAGGCCTTGCCCAACAGCGTCGATGCCACCAGCACCAGGCCGAGCAACACGCAGCAAGCGACAACCAGGCCACCCAGTTCCCACAGCGGGATCTGGTGCCAGATGCCTTCGTTGACCGCTTCGCTGAACGCGCCGTACACCACCAGCAGGATCGAGCCCTGGTCGACGAACTTCAGCCAGGATTTATTGCGGCCCACCCACGCGCCGATCCAGCGGCGGGCGATCTGCCCGGCGACAAACGGCAGCAGCAATTGCACGCTGATTTTGAGGATCGCATCGATCGTGGAGCCGCCGTCGCCGTGCACGTTGAGCAGCAAGGTCACCAGCAACGGCGTGAGGAAGATGCCGAACAGACTGGAGGCCGCCGCGCTGCAGATCGCCGCAGGGATATTGCCGCGCGCCAGCGAGGTGAAGGCAATCGCCGACTGCACCGTGGCCGGCAAGGCGCAAAGGTAGAGCATGCCCATGTACAGGTCTTTGCCGATCAGCGGCGAAAGCAGCGGCTTGAGCGCCAGGCCCAGCAGCGGAAACAGCACGAAGGTCAGGCTGAACACCAGCAAGTGCAGGCGCCAGTGCCCCGCACCGGCCACGATGGCCTGGCGCGACAGCTTGGCGCCATGCAGGAAGAACAGCAGCGCGATGGCCAGGTTGGTGACCCAGCCAAAAGCCACGGCGGTCTGGCCGCTGGCGGGCAGCAGGGAGGCGAGGATCACCGTGGCGATCAGCGTCAGGGTGAAGTTGTCGGGCAGAAAACGGGGGCGAGTCATAAGCGGATCTTCCGGGGGTTGCCAAGAGCGTCATCGCGACTCTAACGTAACGGCCTGTTACCGACTAACGCCAATGAGCCAGTAAATGCCGCCTAAAGGACATGCCAACACCGTGCGCCGCAGCGTGCCCGGGCTTTCCAGCCTGCCACGGCCGGTGTATGGCCGTACCGAATCGCTGCCCAACCGCGCGCTGACGCGCCGGCACAGCCACCCGTGGGTGCAATTGTCCTACGCGATCTCCGGGGTGCTGGAGATCCAGACCAGCGTCGGCCGCTTCGTCGCCCCGCCGCAACGCGCGGTGTGGATCCCGGCGGGCATGCCGCACCGGGTATTCAGCTCGCCGCACACGGAGATGCGCAGTTTGTACCTCGATTGCAGCGTCACCACCTGGGCGGCGGAGCGTTGCCAGGTGCTGGAGGTGAGCAACCTGTTGCGTGAGTTGATCCGCAGCTTCAGTGAACTGCCAGTGGAGTACGCCGAGGATGGCCCGGACGGTCGGCTGGCCCAGGTGGTGCTCGACCAACTGGCGGCAGCGCCGCAGGTCGACCTGATGCTGCCGTTGCCCCACGACCCGCGCCTGCGCCAGATCTACCGCAGCCTCAACCTGCACCCGGAACAGCAGACCACCCTGGGGCAGTGGAGCCAGAAGTTGGGCGTCAGCGAGAAAACCCTCAGCCGTTTGTTCTTGAGGGACACCGGCCTGACGTTCCGGGCCTGGCGCCAGCGCCTGAGGCTATTGACCGCCCTGCCCGCCCTGGAGCAAGGCGAACGGGTGACCGATGTGGCGCTGGGCTGTGGCTACGAGTCCACCTCGGCATTCATCAATGCGTTTCGACAGCAGTTTGACGCGACGCCCGGTGAGTTCTTTCGCTGACCATGAGGTGAAGGAGATCCAAATGTGGGAGCGGGCTTGCCCGCGAAAGCGGTGTGTCAGTCGACCTCTGCAGTGGCTGATCCAGCGTATTCGCGAGCAAGCCCGCTCCCACATTTTGACATTGCATGTGTCTGCCAGGCATACGAGTCCACCTCGGCATTCATCAATGCGTTTCGACAGCAGTTTGACGCGACGCCCGGTGAGTTCTTTCGCTGACT
>NZ_JANLOH010000027.1:0-10289 GCF_025466155.1 Pseudomonas sp. 13B_2.1_Bac1
CCAGACAACATCAAATTCGAAAACTTAAGAAGACAGCCATGCGCACACTGATGATCGAACCCCTGACCAAAGAAGCCTTCGCCCCTTTCGGAGACGTTATCGAAACCGATGGCAGCGATCACTTCATGATCAACAACGGGTCGACCATGCGCTTTCACAAGCTGGCAACGGTAGAAACCGCGCAGCCTGAAGACAACGCGATCATCAGCATCTTCCGCGCCGACGCGCTGAATATGCCGCTGACCGTGTGCATGCTGGAGAGACACCCGCTGGGCAGCCAGGCTTTCATCCCGCTGCTCGGCAACCCCTTTCTGATCGTGGTCGCGCCACTTGGCGATGCACCTGTATCAGGCTTGGTCCGCGCCTTCGTCACCAACGGCAGGCAGGGCATCAATTACCATCGCGGCGTCTGGCACCACCCGGTGCTGACGATCGAAAAGCGGGATGACTTCCTGGTGGTTGATCGCAGTGGCACAGGCAATAACTGCGATGAGCATTTCTTCAAAGAGGATGAGCGATTGATCCTCGCCCCCCACCAATAAGAGAAGGCCGGATCACCCGACAACAAGGGTGACAGGCGAGAGGTAAAGACTGTGGAAGCACATCTGTTGGAATGGCTGAACCTTAGCGTGCGCTGGGTTCACATGATCACCGGCGTCGCCTGGATCGGCGCTTCGTTCTACTTCGTCTGGCTGGAAAACAACCTCAACCGCGTCAACCCCAAGGACGGCCTGGCCGGTGACTTGTGGGCGATCCACGGTGGCGGTATCTACCACCTGGAAAAATACAAACTGGCCCCGCCGACCATGCCGGACAACCTGCACTGGTTCAAATGGGAAGCCTATTTCACCTGGATGTCAGGCATCGCGCTGCTGTGCGTGGTGTTCTACTCCAACCCGACCTTGTACCTGCTGGCCCCGGGCAGCAGCCTCAGTGGTCCGGAAGGCGTGCTGCTGGGCATCGGCTCACTGTTCGTCGGCTGGTTCATCTACTCCTTCCTCTGCGACTCGGCCCTGGGCAAGCGCCCTGCCCTGCTCGGCTTCATTCTGTTCGTGCTGTTGATTGCCGCCGCGTACGGCTTCAGCAAAGTGTTCAGTGGCCGTGGCGCGTACCTGCACGTGGGCGCCGTGATCGGCACCATCATGGTCGGTAACGTGTTCCGCATCATCATGCCGGCGCAACGCGCGCTGGTGGCGGCAATCGCCGAGAACCGCACGCCGGATCCGGCCCTGCCGGCCAAGGGCTTGCTGCGTTCGCGCCACAACAACTACTTCACCCTGCCCGTGCTGTTCATCATGATCAGCAACCACTTCCCGAGCACCTACGGCAGCCAGTACAACTGGCTGATCCTGGCCGGGATCGCGGTGGCGGCAGTGCTGGTGCGGCATTACTTCAACACCCGCCACAACAGCCAGAAGTACGCGTGGACCTTGCCGGTGGGCGCCTTGGCGATGATTTGCCTGGCGTATGTGACCGGGCCCAAGCCCGTTGCGACCGCTCCGGACGTGGCCAAGGCTCCGGCGGCGATCGAGTACCAGCCGCTGCCGGAAACCGCCTTGGGCGGTGGCTTGAAGCCCGCTGCCCCTGCTGCTCCAGCCGCCCCAGCCGCAGAACCTGCACCTGCGCCAGCCCAGGCGACGATTGATTTCGACAAGGTGCACGGGGTGATCCAGGAACGCTGCGCCGTGTGCCATTCGGCCAAGCCCACCAGCCCACTGTTCAGCACCGCGCCGGCCGGGGTGATGTTCGATACCCCGGCGCAGATCCAGCAGCAGGCGGCGCGCATTCAAGCGCAGGCCGTGGCGAGCCAGATCATGCCGCTGGGCAACATCACCCAGATGACCCAGCAGGAGCGTGACTTGATTGGCACGTGGATCAATCAGGGGGCGCGTACCAACTGACAGCCTGACGCAGGTCCAAATGTGGGAGCGGGCTTGCTCGCGAATGCGGTGTGTCATCCAACACATCAGTGGCTGAACCACCGCATTCGCGAGCAAGCCCGCTCCCACAGGGGATTTGCTGAGTTTCGAAGATTGCGTTCCAAACAACACAAAAATAAAAAAGATCCGAGGTGTTGCATGTCCCAGTTAGAACCGCAGATCCCTGCCGCGCCCGCGATGGAGCGGCTGCCCCTCTTGCAACTGATTCTGGTAGGCCTGCAACACGTCTTGCTGATGTACGGTGGTGCCGTCGCCGTCCCCCTGATCATTGGCCAGGCCGCCGGCCTGAGCCGTGAAGAAATCGCCTTTCTGATCAACGCCGACCTGCTGGTGGCCGGAATCGCCACCCTCGTGCAGTCATTCGGCATCGGCCCGGTGGGCATTCGCATGCCGGTGATGATGGGCGCCAGTTTTGCCGCCGTGGGCAGCATGGTCGCGATGGCCGGCATGCCCGGCATCGGTCTGCAGGGAATCTTCGGCGCGACCATCGCCGCCGGTTTCTTCGGCCTGTTGATCGCGCCGTTCATGTCCAAGGTCGTGCGTTTCTTCCCGCCGCTGGTGACCGGCACAGTGATCACCGCGATCGGCCTGTCGCTGTTTCCGGTGGCCGTGAACTGGGCCGGTGGCGGCAGTGCAGCGGCCACCTTTGGCTCGCCGATCTACCTGGCGATTGCCGCCCTGGTGCTGGCCACCATTTTGTTGATCAACCGCTTCATGCGCGGCTTCTGGGTCAATATCTCAGTGCTGATCGGCATGGGCCTGGGGTACGCCTTGTGCGGCGCCATCGGTATGGTCGACCTCGCCGGCCTGGCCCAGGCGCCATGGGTACAGGTGGTGACGCCGCTGCATTTCGGCATGCCCAAGTTCGAGCTGGCGCCGATCCTGTCGATGTGCCTGGTGGTGGTGATCATTTTCGTCGAATCCACCGGGATGTTCCTCGCGCTGGGGAAGATCACCGGCCAGGACGTCACGCCGAAGATGCTGCGCCGCGGCCTGTTGTGTGATGCCGGCGCGTCATTCTTCGCCGGTTTCTTCAATACCTTTACCCACTCCTCGTTCGCGCAGAACATCGGCCTGGTGCAGATGACCGGCGTGCGCTGCCGCTCGGTGACCATGATGGCCGGCGCCTTCCTGATCGTGCTCAGCCTGTTGCCCAAGGCCGCGTTCCTGGTGGCGTCGATTCCACCGGCGGTCCTCGGCGGCGCGGCGATTGCCATGTTCGGCATGGTCGCGGCCACCGGTATCAAGATCCTCCAGGAAGCCGACATTGCCGACCGCCGCAACCAGTTGCTGGTGGCGGTGAGCATCGGCATGGGCCTGATCCCGGTGGTACGTCCGGAGTTCTTCGCGCAACTGCCACTGTGGATGAGCCCGATTACGCACAGCGGGATCGCCATGGCCACCCTCAGCGCGTTGTCGCTGAACATATTGTTCAACATTCTCGGCGGGGCTGAACGCCCTGTCGTCGCCCACACGCATTGATTCCTTCGTTAAAACAACAATAACAACGAACAGGAACAGCCCCATGCACGCCACTCACCCGGGGCCGGCCACCCGCCGTGCCCCATTCCTGCCCCATGCGCTCTGTAACGGCGCACTTGAGCCAAGGCTTTGGAGCCAGTATTCTCCGCGCCCGCTCGAATCGACTCAAAAAAAAACAGCCAATGTAAAAGCTGACTGCAAGGCCAACTTACCCCGGCCCAATGTCTGCTGCCAAAGTGCGCAAAAGTTCTCGATATTCGACTGCATCCGATGCAGCCGACGGGGATTTTTTGGCTTTTTAAACACCTTGGCGCAGCTCTTGCTAAAAGCATTAAAGCTGACCGAACAGACGATTTTTGCAGCGAACCAAAAGGCGCCACACCAGAGCGCCTGCGTAGAAGAAAAACCATAAAACTTTAACTCGGGAGCAACCGAATGAAACCTATGTTCAAAGGCCTGATGCTGGCGGGATCCCTGCTGGCCGGTGGCCAGGCCGTGGCCGGTGATCTGTTGCAGTGGCAGAACAACAGCCTGACTTACTTGTGGGGCAAGAGCTTTACCGTCAACCCGCAGATCCAACAAACGGTGACGTTCGAACATGCCGACGCCTGGAAGTACGGCGACAACTTCTTCTTCCTCGACCGCATCTTTTACAACGGCAAGGAAGACGGCAATGTCGGCCCCAATACTTATTACGGTGAGTTCAGCCCGCGCCTGTCGTTTGGCAAGATTTTCGACAAGGACTTGTCATTCGGCCCGATCAAGGATGTCCTGCTGGCCTTCACTTATGAGTTCGGCGAAGGCGACAACGAGTCGTACTTGCTCGGCCCAGGCTTTGATTTGAACATCCCCGGTTTCGACTACTTCCAGTTGAACTTCTACCAGCGCCAGACCGAAGGCAATCGCCCGGGTGACGGCGTCTGGCAAATCACCCCGGTATGGTCGTACACCGTGCCGGTTGGCAACTCCGACATCCTCATCGACGGCTTCATGGATTGGGTGACGGACAACGACAAGAACGCGCGCGGCACTTACCACGCCAACCTGCACTTCAACCCACAGGTCAAGTATGACCTGGGCAAGGCGCTGCACTGGGGCGACAAACAGTTGTACGTAGGTTTCGAATACGACTACTGGAAGAACAAGTACGGGATCGAGGATTCCGGCGCGTTCAAGACCAACCAGGACACCGCGAGCTTCCTGGTCAAGTATCACTTCTAAATAACACTGCAAAACAAATGTGGGAGCGGGCTTGCTCGCGAAGGCGGTGGATCAGTCAGCAGATTCGGTGGCTGACACACCGCTATCGCAGGCAAGCCAGCGCCCACATTTTTAGACCGGTGACAGGCCTAAGAACCTCGACAGTTCCTCGCGCTTGGCCAACGCATCCTTCCTGCCCAACTCAATCAATTCGCTGCAGTACCCCGCCTCGAACAGCAGGTAGCTCAACACCCCCGCCCCGCTCGTCTTGGTCGCCCCCGGCCCGCGTAGAAACAAGCGCAATGCCGCCGGCAATTCCTGCCGATGACGTGCTGCGATTTCATCGATTGGCTGGCTGGGTGCAATCACCAGCACTTCAACCGGGGCCAGGCCCTGTATCGCCGCATCCGCCGGCAACACGTGGCTGAACTGGTTCAAGCGCTCCAGCAGTTCGATATCACTTTCCAGGCTGTCAATGAACGTGCTGTTGAGCATATGCCCGCCAATCTGCGCCAACGTCGGCTCCTGGCCGGTGTAGGTGCGCTGCGTCGACGGTTCGTTGCCCCGCGGGTTGCCGCTGACGCCGACCACCAGCACTCGGCTCGCGCCCAGGTGCAAGGCCGGGCTGATCGGCGCCGATTGCCGTACGGCGCCGTCACCGAAATACTCCTGGTCGAGTTTCACCGGCGCAAACAACAAGGGGATCGCCGAACTGGCCAGCAGGTGTTCAACCGTCAGTTGCGTCGGCACGCCGATACGCCGATGGCGCAACCACGCGTCGATGGTGCCGCCGCCCTGGTAGAAGGTCACGGCCTGCCCGGATTCGTAGCCGAACGCCGTCACCGCGACCGCATGCAAATGCTGGTGGCGGATGGCTTCGTCGATACCGTCCAGATTCAACCGCTCCTGCAGCAAATCGCGCAGCGGCGCGCTATTGAGCAACGCCACCGGCACCTGGGCGCCGATGCCCAGCAGGCTGTGGATAAAGAACCGGCTCGCCTGGCGAATCACCCCCGGCCAGTCGCTGCGTAACACCCGATGGCTGCGAAAGCCCTGCCAGAACACGGTAAGACGTTGGACTGCGGCGGTGAAGTCCATGGCGCCACTGGCCAGGCTCACCGCATTGATCGCGCCGGCAGAGGTGCCGACGATCACCGGGAAAGGGTTCGGCGCTCCCGGCGGCAACAGCTCGGCAATCGCCGCCAATACCCCCACCTGATACGCCGCTCGCGCCCCGCCGCCGGAAAGAATCAAGCCTGTAACCGGTTCAGCTGGGCGCATCGCATCACTCCGTGTGGGGAAAGCTCGTTCTTTGTGGCGAGGGCGCTTGCTCCCGTAGGACTGCGCAGCCGCCACACGCTCTTATCAACGACATTTTTCGTACAGTTTAGGCTCACCGGGTGGCCGGCTCTTGAAGCGGCGATGGGTCCACAGGTATTGCTCGGGGCATTCTCGTACCGAGGCCTCGACCCACTGATTGATGCGCAGGCAATCGACTTCATCGCTTTCGCCGGGGAAGTCGGTCAACGGCGGGTGGATCACCAGGCGGTAACCGCTGCCGTCCGCCAGGCGCTCCTGGGTGAACGGCACCACCAGCGCCTTGCCCAGGCGGGCAAACTTGCTGGTGGCGGTCACCGTGGCGGCCTGGATGCCGAACAACGGCACGAACACGCTTTGCTTGGCGCCGTAGTCCTGGTCCGGTGCGTACCAGATGGCGCGACCGGCGCGCAGCAGCTTGAGCATGCCGCGCACGTCTTCACGCTCGACCGCCAGCGAATCGAGGTTGTGACGCTCGCGACCACGGCGCTGGATGTAGTCGAACAAGGGGTTGCCGTGCTCGCGGTACATGCCATCAATGGTGTGTTTCTGCCCCAGCAGGGCCGCGCCGATTTCCAGCGTAGTGAAATGCAGGGCCATGAGGATCACGCCCTTGCCATCCAGCTGGGCCTGCTTGAGGTGTTCAAGGCCTTCGACGTGGGCCAGGCGCGCCAGGCGCTGACGCGACCACCACCAGCTCATGGCCATTTCAAAGAAGGCAATGCCGGTGGAAGCGAAGTTTTCCTTGAGCAGGCGCTTACGCTCCTTGGCGGATTTTTCCGGGAAGCACAGTTCCAGGTTTCGCGCGGCGATACGCCGACGTTCACCGGCCACCCGGTACATGCCCGCTCCCAGCAGGCGACCAATGGTCAGCAGCGCGCGGTACGGCAATTGGGTGACCAGCCACAGCAGGCCGAGTCCCAGCCATAACAGCCAAAAACGCGGGTGAAAAAATACAGCTCGAAAACGCGGGCGATCCATTACAGATTCCGGTAAAGACAGGGCCGCGCATTCTACAACGGTTCGACTCGGCTTGCGGCCAGTGAGTGTTCTCGTTATAAGTCTCGACACTTTTCGTGACAAGCCGCTTTTGCCGACCATGAGCCAAACCGAACCGCTAGACCAAGATCCCGTGTTCCAGCTGAAAGGCAGCATGCTCGCCATCACCGTGCTGGAACTCGCCCGCAACGACCTCGACGCCCTGGATCGCCAGCTCGCCGCCAAGGTCGCCCTGGCGCCGAACTTCTTCAACAATGCCCCGCTGGTGCTGGCCCTGGACAAGTTGCCGGCCGGCCAAGGCTCGATTGACCTGCCCGGCCTGATGCGTGTGTGCCGCTCCCATGGCCTGCGTACCCTGGCGATTCGCGCCAGCCGTATCGAAGACATCGCCGCCGCCATCGCCATTGAACTGCCAGTACTGCCGCCATCCGGCGCGCGCGAGCGTCCGCTTGAACCTTTGGTCGGCGAAGTGAAGAAAAAACCGGAAAAACCTCCGGAGCCTACGATCAAGCCTACAAAGATCATCACCTCGCCCGTACGCGGCGGGCAGCAAATTTACGCCCAGGGTGGCGACCTGGTGGTGATCTCCTCGGTCAGCCCGGGGGCGGAACTTCTCGCCGATGGCAATATCCATGTATACGGCCCGATGCGCGGACGTGCCCTCGCCGGCATCAAGGGTGATACCAAAGCGCGTATTTTTTGCCAGCAGTTGACTGCTGAACTAGTGTCCATCGCAGGCCAGTACAAGGTTTCAGAAGATTTGCGCCGTGATCCGCTGTGGGGGGCCGGGGTGCAGGTCAGCCTGTCGGGCGATGTGTTGAACATCATCCGTCTTTAACGGATACTGCCGCATTTTCCAAGCATCTCTAGACTCTGATAGCACAGCGAAACCGGCAAGACTTGCGTAGGAATAATTGAAAGTTGGCGTTTCCCCTACGGAAACCACATCTTTTTCCTACTAGGGCTGCCCGCCTGCAGCGAGTTCCAAGAGATGTTTTTCAGGGACTGAAAAGTCCTTTTTCCTTAGGGGTGAAACACCTTGGCCAAGATTCTCGTGGTTACATCCGGCAAGGGTGGTGTGGGTAAGACCACCACCAGCGCCGCTATCGGTACCGGCCTCGCTCTGCGCGGCCACAAGACAGTCATCGTCGACTTCGACGTCGGTTTGCGTAACCTCGACCTGATCATGGGCTGCGAACGCCGCGTGGTGTACGACTTCGTCAACGTGGTGAACGGCGAAGCCAACCTGCAACAGGCCCTGATCAAGGACAAGCGCCTTGAGAACCTGTACGTGCTGGCCGCCAGCCAGACCCGTGACAAGGATGCACTGACCAAAGAAGGCGTGGGCAAAGTCCTCGCCGAGCTGAAAGAAACCTTCGAATACGTGGTGTGTGATTCGCCGGCGGGTATCGAAACCGGTGCTCACCTGGCGATGTACTTTGCCGATGAAGCCATCGTGGTGACCAACCCGGAAGTGTCCTCGGTACGTGACTCGGACCGCATGCTCGGCCTTCTGGCCAGCAAATCCAAGCGCGCCGAGGAAGGCCAGGACCCGATCAAGGAACACCTGCTGCTGACCCGCTACAACCCTGAGCGCGTCAGCAATGGCGAAATGCTTGGCGTTGAAGACGTCAAGGAAATCCTCGCCGTGACCCTGCTGGGCGTGATCCCGGAATCCCAGGCGGTGCTCAAGGCATCCAACCAGGGCGTGCCGGTGATTCTCGACGACCAGAGCGACGCCGGCCAGGCGTACAGCGATGCCGTTGATCGCTTGCTGGGCAAGACCGTGGAACATCGCTTCCTCGATGTCAAGAAGAAGGGATTCTTCGAGCGTATCTTTGGAGGCAACTAAACAATGAAATTTCTCGACTTCTTTCGCGCCAACAAAAAGCCAAGTACCGCGTCGGTAGCGAAAGAGCGTCTACAGATCATCGTGGCGCACGAACGCGGCCAACGCAGCACTCCGGATTACCTGCCGGCCTTGCAGAAGGAACTGGTCGAGGTGATCCGCAAGTACGTCAATATCGGTAACGATGACGTGCATGTCGCCCTGGAAAATGACGGCAGCTGCTCGATTCTGGAACTCAATATCACCCTGCCTGATCGTTGATCGAACAGGCGGCCGCCACGGCGGCTCGTTCACCCTGACCCGTTTTACGGGCCGGGTGGGCGAGCCGCCGTTGGCGTTTGTTACGAGGCTGTTTAATGCCGCTGTCCACTATTCATATCCTGCACCAGGACGACGCTGTCCTGGTGGTGAACAAGCCGACCCTGCTGCTCTCGGTGCCTGGCCGCGCCGATGACAACAAGGACTGCCTGATCACGCGCCTGCAGGAAAACGGCTACCCCGAAGCCCGCATTGTCCACCGCCTGGACTGGGAAACCTCGGGCATCATCCTGCTCGCCCGGGACGCCGATACGCACCGCGAACTGTCCCGTCAGTTTCACGACCGCGAAACGGAAAAAGCCTACACCGCCCTGGCCTGGGGCCAGCCGGAACTGAACAGCGGCAGCATCGACCTGCCCCTGCGCTACGACCCGCCGACCAAGCCACGCCACGTGGTCGACCACGAATTCGGCAAGCACGCGCTGACCTTCTGGAAGGTGCTGGAGCGCTGCGGCGACTGGTGCCGCGTCGAACTGACGCCGATCACCGGGCGTTCGCATCAGTTGCGCGTGCACATGCTGTCGATCGGGCATCCATTGCTCGGTGATGGGCTCTACGCCCACGAACAAGCCCTGGCCGCCTGGCCACGCCTGTGCCTGCACGCCAGCATGTTGAGCTTCACCCATCCGCAAAGCGGCGAACGCCTACGCTTCGAGTGCCCTGCACCGTTCTAAGCTGCACGCACGCTCAAATGCTGTCGAGCTTTAGCGAGGCTGCGAAGGCGGTCGCACTGACAGTTCTTCTGTGCCTGACACACCGCCTTCGCGGTCTCGCTGGGGCTCGACGGCTCCCACAGGGGGCGGCTGTGTGGCTGGGATTTGAGCAAGAACCGGGTTTCGCTGATTGCAGTTTCTGCAGAGTGTCGCTGGGTGAGCTGGATCCCAGCGACCACTAGGTTTCGCTATGTGGCTGAGATTCCAGCCACCACACCGCCAAACTGTGGGAGATGTCGAGCTTTAGCGAGGCTGCGAAGGCGGCGGCACTGACAGTCCTTCTGTGCCTGACACACCGCCTTCGCGGCCTCGCTGGGGCTCGACGGCTCCCACAGGGGGGCGGCTGTGTGGCTGGGATTGAGCAGGCACCGGGTTTCGCTGATTGCAGTTTCTGCAGAGTGTCACTGGGTGAGCTGGATCCCAGCGACCACCAGGTTTCGCTATGTGGCTGAGATTCCAGCCACCACACCA
>NZ_JANLOH010000037.1:0-10271 GCF_025466155.1 Pseudomonas sp. 13B_2.1_Bac1
CGGTGCTGAAAAAGGCGACCTTCGGGTCGCCTTTTTTTTACCCGTGTGGGAGCTGGCTTGCCTGCGATAGCGGTGGATCAGTCCTACCTTATCAACTGATACAACGCTATCGCAGGCAAGCCAGCGCCCACCGTTGAACCGCGTTGCGGCGCGTACCCCGGTTTACATGCACTGCACCGCAGGTAGAATGGCGCCACCCTCAACCCCCGAGCGAACTTCATGGCGTTGCCGACCCTACGCATCATCGGTTTCATCATCGGCATCTTCCTGATCACCCTCGCGATCGCCATGGTCGTGCCAATGGCCACCCTGGTGATCTTCGAACGCACCAGCGACCTGCCCTCGTTCCTCTGGGCCAGCCTGATCACCTTTATTGCCGGTTTGGCCCTGGTGATTCCCGGCCGCCCCGAACATGTGCACCTGCGCCCGCGCGACATGTACTTGCTCACGGTCAGCAGTTGGGTGGTGGTGTGCGTGTTCGCCGCGCTGCCGTTTCTGCTGACCCAGCACATCAGCTACACCGACTCGTTCTTCGAAAGCATGTCCGGCATCACCGCCACCGGTTCCACCGTGCTGAGCGGGCTGGACACCATGTCACCGGGCATCCTGATGTGGCGCTCGCTGCTGCACTGGCTCGGCGGCATCGGTTTTATCGGCATGGCGGTGGCGATCCTGCCGCTGCTGCGTATCGGCGGTATGCGCCTGTTCCAGACCGAATCTTCGGACCGCTCGGAAAAAGTCATGCCCCGCTCGCACATGGTGGCGCGGCTGATCGTGGCGGCGTACGTGGGCATCACCATCCTTGGCAGCCTCGCGTTCTGGTGGGCCGGCATGGGCCTGTTCGACGCGATCAACCATGCAATGTCGGCGATTTCCACCGGTGGATTCTCCACCTCCGACGAATCCCTGGCCCACTGGAAACAGCCCGCGGTGCACTGGGTCGCGGTGGTGGTGATGATCCTCGGCAGCCTGCCGTTCACCCTGTACGTGGCGACCCTGCGCGGCAACCGCCGCGCGTTGATCAAGGACCAGCAGGTGCAAGGCCTGCTCGGTTTGCTGGTGGTGACCTGGCTGGTGCTCGGCACCTGGTACTGGTGGACCACCGATTTGCATTGGCTCGACGCGCTGCGCCATGTGGCGGTGAACGTCACCTCGGTGGTCACCACCACCGGCTTTGCACTGGGGGACTACAGCATTTGGGGCAACTTCTCGCTGATGCTGTTCTTCTACCTGGGATTTGTCGGCGGCTGCTCCGGCTCCACGGCGGGCGGGATCAAGATCTTCCGCTTCCAGGTCGCCTACATCCTGCTCAAGGCCAACTTGAACCAGCTGATTCACCCACGGGCGGTGATCAAGCAGAAGTACAACGGCCACCGCCTCGACGAAGAGATCGTGCGTTCGATCCTGACGTTCTCGTTTTTCTTCGCCATCACCATCTGCGCCATCGCCCTGGCCTTGTCGCTGCTGGGCCTGGACTGGATGACGGCACTGACCGGCGCGGCCAGCACCGTGTCCGGCGTCGGCCCGGGGCTGGGCGAGACCATCGGCCCGGCCGGCAATTTCGCCAGCCTGCCGGATGCGGCCAAGTGGATCCTGTCGCTGGGCATGCTGCTGGGCCGACTGGAGATCATTACAGTCTTTGTTCTGTGCATTCCGGCATTTTGGCGTCACTGACCGTCGACGCATCCTGCAACCGCGCCCGGTATTCGCCGGGCGTGGCATCGAACCAGCGGCGAAACGCGCGAAAGAAGTTGCTCGGGTCGGCAAACCCCAACAGATAGGCGATTTCCAGCAGGGTCATGCTCGGCTGTGCGAGGTACTGCTCGGCCAATTCGCGGCGGGTGTCATCGAGCAGGGTCTGGAAACTGGTGCCCTCTTCCTGCAAGCGCCGCTGCAACGTGCGCTGGGACAGGTGCAGGGTCTGGGCCACCACTTCACGCTTGGGCTCGCCCTGTGGCAACAGGCGGCACAGCACCTGACGCGCCTTGTGCGTCACGCGGCTTTCCGAGAAACGCGCCAGGTATTCACCGGCAAACCGATCGTGCAGCAGCGCCATGGCCTCGTTGGCCGTGGGCAGCGGCGCGTCCATGTCGGCGCGTTCGAAGATCAGCGCGTCATACGGCGCATTGAATTCCAGCGGGGCATGGAACGCTTGCTTGTAGGGCGCCAGGTCCACCGGTTGATCGCCTTGCAGCAGCACCTTGCGCGGTTGCAGGGTGCGCCCGGTCAGCCAGCCACACAGCGCCAGGGCACTCGCCAGCGAGGCTTCGGCGCTTTGCCGGGTGGGCGGCAGGTGATCGCCATGCACGGTGAGGATCAGCGCGTAACCTTCGGGGAGCAGGCGGAAACTCAGGTCGGCGCTTTCGGCGATGATCCGCTGGTAGCGCACCAGGCGCATAAACCCTTCGGCGAGGGTGTTGCTGGACATCAACGCATACCCGGCCACATGAAACGATGCCGGACGCACGACCTTGCCCATGTTCAGGCCAATCGCCGGGTTGCCCGAGACCTCCACCGCCCGCTGCCACAGCCGGGTCATGGAATCTTGTGGGAAGCGTGCATCGGGGTCGCTGAGCGCGGCGTAGTCCAGGCCGAGTTGCTTGAACAAGGCACGGCAATCCAGGCCGTCCATTTCCAACGCCTTGACTATCCCCATCGCCCAGCTTGCAGAAGTTGTTCGTTCGCTCATGGCGTCTTCTTAATAAAGCAGGCTCAAACGGCAGCCAGGAAGCCAAGGATACTAAAGTGGCATCTATTGTCACTGGCTGTTACCACTGATCACTCTAGACTCAAATAAGCTCCCCGCCGAACATCTGTTGGGCGGCACAACAATCAAAGGGCCGGTGACCGTGGAAAACGTCAAGCGATTCAACAGCTTTGCCGAGTTTTACCCGTATTACCTGACTGAGCACGCCGACAGCACCTGCCGGCGCCTGCACTTTATCGGCACCACCCTGGTGATCGGCATCCTCGCGTATGCCATCGGCAGAGGCTCGTTGGGCTTGCTGCTGGCCGTGCCGATTGCCGGCTACAGCTTCGCCTGGGTCGGCCACTTCTTCTTTGAAAAGAACCGCCCGGCGACCTTCCAGCACCCGTTCTACAGCTTGCTGGGGGATTTTGTGATGTACCGCGACATTATTCTCGGGAAGGTGCCCTTCTGAGGTGTGACCCCGTGTCACTTGCGTAAAACAATGAAAGTTCGTTCATTGGTCGAGATTAAATTCTTTTTGTCATTTTCAGTGCTGTATCCTGCCAAGGCTTTTTGAGAGCGCGGAATCACCTGCGATTGAAAAAACAGACTTTGCGAGGAGCGACGACGATGCACGAGATACCTAATCTCCCCTTCCCAAGCCTGCACCCTACTGAGCAGCCAACACCGCAGCAGGCCAGCGACCAGCAGCCTGAGGCCAAAGAAGCACCACCAGTCGACAGCGAAAGCCAGGACTGACGCCGTACCAGACCGTGTGGAAAGCGCACCTTTGAGCGCTTTCCACACTGCCTGAATCACCCGAGATACCTGCCATGACCGATACCCTCCCCGACACCCCGGACGCCGCCGTACTCGACGCTGCCTTGCAGATGGTCGAAGTGTGGAACCGCCTCAGCGCGGACAAGCAAGCCAAGCTGCTCAAGCGCTTTGGCACCCAGGAAAACGCGTTGGCTGCCCTGGTTACCACGCAATTGCTGGCCCCTTCCCAAGCCTGACGCAGTGCCGACCTGACGTTTTTGCGTTTTAGCGCCCCGTGCCGGCCCAAGCCCGGTATCATTAGCCGCCTATCTTTACCTGCTGCGACAGTGGACCTCTCCCATGCCAGATACCCAGCGCCCCATGGCGGTCACGCTGCAAGTCGTTTCCATCGTGTTGTTCACTTTTATCGGCTACCTGAATATCGGCATCCCGCTGGCCGTATTGCCTGGCTATGTCCACAGTGAGCTGGGCTATGGCGCGGTCATCGCCGGCCTGGTGATCAGTGTGCAATACCTGGCCACGCTGCTGAGCCGTCCGTACGCAGGCAAAATCATCGACAACCTGGGCAGCAAGCGCGCCGTGCTGATCGGCCTGGTGGGCTGCGGCCTGAGCGGCGTGTTCATGCTGCTCGCGGCGTGGTTCTCCAGCCTGCCGGCCGTGAGCCTGGGCAGCCTGCTGATCGGCCGCCTGGTGCTGGGCAGCGCGGAAAGCCTGGTCGGCTCGGGCGCCATCGGCTGGGGCATCGGCCGCGTGGGGGCGGCGAACACGGCCAAGGTGATTTCCTGGAACGGCATCGCCAGCTACGGCGCGCTGGCGGTTGGCGCACCACTGGGGGTGCTGCTGGTCAGCCACCTGGGGCTGTGGAGCATGGGCGTCAGTATCATCCTGCTAGCGGTGATCGGCCTGCTGCTGGCCTGGAACAAGGAAGCGGCGCCGATCGTGGCCGGCGTGCGCCTGCCGTTCATGAATGTGCTGGGCCGGGTCCTGCCGCACGGCTGCGCGCTGGCCCTGGGCTCGATCGGCTTTGGCACCATCGCCACCTTTATCACTTTGTATTACACCACCCAGCATTGGGATAACGCGGTGTGGGCCCTGAGCCTGTTCGGCGCCAGTTTTATCGGTGCGCGCCTGCTGTTCGGCAACTTGATCAACCGGATTGGCGGCTTTCGCGTGGCGATTGCGTGCCTGTCGGTGGAAATCCTCGGGTTGCTGTTGCTGTGGCTGGCACCGGATGCCAACTTGGCCCTGGCCGGCGCGGCGTTGAGCGGCTTCGGTTTTTCCCTGGTGTTTCCGGCGCTGGGAGTCGAGGCGGTCAATCTGGTGCCGGCGTCCAGCCGCGGGTCGGCAGTGGGTGCTTACTCGCTGTTCATCGACCTGTCGCTGGGCATCACCGGGCCGCTGGCCGGGGCGGTGGCGGCAGGTTTCGGCTTCGCATCGATCTTCCTGTTCGCCGCCCTCGCCGCCCTCGGTGGCTTGCTGCTCAGCGTGTACCTGTACCGCCAGGCGCCGAAGGCCCGCGAAGCGCGCGACGCCTAGAAGTCGACCTTGCCACGCCCGGCCTTGATACTGCCGCGCTTGGTCTTGGATTCGAGTCGACGCTTTTTCGAGCCCAGGGTCGGCTTGGTCGGGCGGCGCTTCTTCTCGACTTTGGTGGCACTGAGGATCAGCTCCACCAAACGCTCCAGCGCATCCGCGCGATTCTGCTCCTGGGTCCGGTATTGCTGGGCCTTGAGAATCAACACGCCTTCGCTGGTGATACGGCTGTCGCGCAGCGCCAGCAGCCGCTCCTTGTAGAACTCCGGCAGCGACGAGGCCGGAATATCAAAGCGCAAATGCACCGCGCTCGACACCTTGTTGACGTTCTGCCCACCGGCGCCCTGGGCGCGGATGGCGGTCAGCTCGATTTCGGCATCGGGCAGGTGCACGTTGTTGGAAATTACCAGCATCACTCAAAAACCTTAGGCAACGGACAAGCCCAATTCGGATAACAGCATCGACGCCTGGGCTTTGGAAATCACGGCGCCTTTGAACAGTTTGGCATCATTGAGGCGAAACCCACTCAAATCCGCACCGCGCAAGTCGGCACCGGCAAAATTGGCGCCGTGGATGCGGGCATGGGCGAGGCTGCAGTCGATCAGTTCGGCCTTGCGAAAATCAGCCTCCGACAAATCGCTTTCGGAGAAGTCCAGGTTATTCAACACGGTGCGCGCAAACGATAACCCGGACAGAAACGCGCTGTTCAGGCGGGTTTCACTGAAGCTCAGCCCCAGGGAGGCGCAATGGGTGAAGTTGGCGCCGGTCAATTTGCAGTGTTCAAAATTCGCCTGGGACAGCTTGCTGCGCTGCCAACGGGTGTTGTTCAGGTCACAGCTGTGGAACTGCGCCTCCAACAGGTTCGCCGCCTCGAAAATCGCGTGGCCGGCCCGGCAGCTTTTCCACTGTGTGCCTTCCAGGCGCGCACCGAGGAAAGACGTCTGGACCAGGATGCAGCGCTCGAATACCCAGTGATCCAGCGCCATGCGTGAGAGGTCAGCGCCACTCAGGTCGACGCCAATCAGGCGCAGAGGCCCGCCGTGCTGGTCGATCAGGTCTTCCAGCGCGTCACGCTGCAAGGCGCCGCCGTCGATATCAGTGAGTTGCATGGGGTCTGCTCTCCTGGAACGTTTAAACACGACGCGCGAGTCTACCCCGTCGGCGCCCACAAAAAACCCGGCACGCAGCCGGGTTTTCCGTTTGGGCGGGGCGGCTTACTTCAACGCCGCACTCGCCGTACCCAGCGCCGCTTCGGCACTGCGCTTGTTCTTGATCCAGTAGCACACCGCCATGAACGCTACCCACACCGGGATCGCGTACACCGACACCTGGATCCCTGGAATCATCAGCATGATCACCAGGATAAACGCCACGAATGCCAGGCAAATGTAGTTGCCGTAGGGGTACCACAGCGCCTTGAACAACGGCACCTGGCCGGTGCGGTTCATGTGCTGGCGGAACTTGAAGTGCGAGAAGCTGATCATCGCCCAGTTGATCACCAGCGTGGCCACCACCAGCGACATCAGCAGTTCCAGCGCATGCTGCGGGATCAGGTAGTTCATTAGCACCGCCACCAGGGTGATCGCCGCCGACGCGAGGATCGAACGCACCGGCACGCCGCGCTTGTCGATCTTGGCCAATGCCTTCGGCGCATCGCCCTGCTCGGCCATGCCCAGCAGCATGCGGCTGTTGCAGTAGGTGCCGCTGTTGTACACCGACAGCGCGGCGGTCAGCACCACGAAGTTGAGGATGTGCGCGGCGGTGTTGCTGCCCAGCATCGAGAACACCTGGACGAACGGGCTGCCGCTGTAGGCATCGCCAGAGGCGTTGAGGGTCGCCAGCAGGCTGTCCCATGGCGTCAGCGACAACAGCACGACCAGCGCGCCGATGTAGAAGATCAGGATGCGGTAGATCACCTGGTTGATTGCCTTGGGGATCACGGTGCGTGGCTGGTCGGCTTCGGCGGCGGTGAAGCCGAGCATTTCCAGGCCGCCGAAGGAGAACATGATGATTGCCATGGCCATCACCAACCCGCTGACACCATGAGGGAAGAACCCGCCGTGGTCCCACAGGTTGCTCACCGAGGCTTGTGGTCCGCCGCTGCCGCTCACCAGCAGGTAGCTGCCCAGGGCGATCATGCCGACGATGGCCACGACCTTGATGATGGCGAACCAGAACTCGGCTTCACCGAAGACTTTGACGTTGGCCAGGTTGATCAGGTTGATCAGCACGAAGAACGCCGCTGCCGAGACCCAGGTCGGGATCTCCGGCCACCAGTAGTGCACGTATTTGCCGACGGCGGTCAGCTCCGACATGCCCACCAGGATGTACAGGATCCAGCAGTTCCAGCCCGACAGGAAGCCAGCGAAACCGCCCCAGTACTTGTGGGCAAAGTGGCTGAAGGAGCCGGCGACCGGCTCTTCGACGATCATTTCGCCGAGCTGGCGCATGATCATGAAGGCAATGAAGCCGCAAATGGCGTAGCCGAGGATCATCGACGGGCCGGCGGACTTGAGCACCCCGGCCGAGCCGAGGAACAGGCCGGTGCCGATGGCGCCACCGAGGGCGATCAACTGGATATGCCGATTTTTCAGGCCGCGTTTCAGCTCGCCTGAAGAGGAATGGGGTCCACTCATGAAAAGGGTCTCACGCAAGGTTTGATGATGTTGATTGCAGGTTGCTGCCTTGAATTACCGACTCAAGCAGCGCCGCTCAAACCCCAGCGCAGGCACCAGGAGTACAGCGTCTTTCTAACGGTCATGCGTCACCTGTTTGTTTTTATCTGTGACGAAATCGAACCCGTCCGGCTCGTGGCCAGGCGGAGTGATCAGGGTAGGTAAACCCCGAGGTCTTGGCCTTTTGCGTGGTTACGCAAGGGGGGTCACAGTAAAACGCGGCGCATTGTACACCGCTCGACAGCTTGGGGCCGCCCCTCCAGCCGGCGTGCGACGATCTGTCAGGTAACCCTTACAGCGGGAAAGGGCCCAATAATGCCGCGACATTGTCGTAAATTAATCGTTACAGCATGGAAAATTCGCGTTACAGCTGTTCCGTGAAGAAAAATTGTCGGTAGGAAAATTCTCCATCATCAGCCTCGCCAGCTGCTTGTATTTGCTCAAGAAAAAACCAGGCCGGAAAAACAGAAGAAAAAATCCAAATGCAACGGTGTCAATAAATATTTTGCGTTCTGAAACACTCTCTCCTAGGTTCATCCCACTTGCCCAGCGAAGCTCGTTGGCAAGCCGTCCTCAAACAACGTCCTCTAGGAGATACACCATGCAAGCACTGGAAAACGACCTGGAAACCGAACTGCAACTCGACGATTGGTTTGAAGCGCCGACCCACGAGGCCGCCGTAGAGATGATGCAAGCCGACGCCGTCGTGCCCTTCGGCACGGCGATGTGGCCATTCTGACACCCGGCAGGCAACCGGCAGGTGCTGTGCACGGCACCTGCTCCCTTACCCAAGGCACAGAAGGACACCCGTCATGGACAAGGCCCGCGCCGTCGAACACTTCCTCTACTACCTCGCCCACCACCCGGCCCTCAGCGGGCTGAGCCAGCCTACCGTGCTGCTGGGCCATACCGAGCGCTACGACGCCATTGCCCAGGCGATCACCCACAGCAGCGCCGCCCGTTTCAATTTCCAGGTGCAGCGCCTCGACCTGGCCGCCAGTGACACCCTGGCCCAGGCCATTGAGGCCTGCGACCTGTACCTGTTCCTCTACGATGCCTCCACGCTGCCCAACCCACGCGCCGAAGGCCCGGACTTTATCCGCGCCCTGCACGGCGTGATGGCCGAACACTGGCAGAAGTCCCTGCTGTTCAAGGATTACGGCGACTACTTCTACGACACCTTCAGCGTCGAGCCGAAGCGCATCGCCGACCTCAACGCCACGCTGATCCGGCGCATGTCCCAGGCCAACGTGCTGAGTTTCACCGACAAGCACGGCTCACGCCTGCAGGCGCCGCTGAGCAGCATCAAGAAGTGGACCAATATCAACGGCATCGGCAACCACGACCTGGCACCCGGTGAGATCGCCACCCACAGCGAGGCGATCAGTGGCCAGGTGCGCTTTGTCGGCACCTTCCTGAGCACCATCCCATTTGCGCGCAAGTACGGCGTGCTGCAGTCGCCGCTGGAGTTGTGGATCGAGAACTCGACCATCTGCAGCGTGGCCAGCGACGTGCCGGGGCTGGCAGATGACTTCAACAAATACCTGAACGCCAACCCGTCCAACCGGCGGGTGGAGGAGTTGGGGATCGGCACCAATGAAGGCGTGAAGGACCTGTACGCGCGCAACGCCGGGTTTGAAGAGCGCCATTGCGGGCTGCACCTGGGCCTTGGCGGCGGGCAGAAAGGCAGTCATCACCTGGACCTGATTTTCGCCAGCGGGGTATTGGCGCTGGATGACAAGCCGGTGTTTGATGGGCGGTTTGCGTTCTGATCACAAAATCCAGACACACTGGAGAACCAAATGTGGGAGTTGAGCCAGGCACAGCATACAGTCCAGACACAAATCAGTGTGGGAGCTGGCTTGCCTGCGATGGCGGTGGATCAGCTACATCATGGTTGACTGACCCACCGCTTTCGCGAGCAAGCCCGCTCCCACAGTGGAACTGCGCCAGACACAGGAATCAGGCCAGCCCCTCCAAAACTGTGGGAGTTGGGCCAGGCACAGCATTCAGTCCAGCCACAAATCAGTGTGGGAGCTGGCTTGCCTGCGAAGGCGGTGGATCAGCTAAATCATGGTTGACTGACCCACCGCTTTCGCGGGCAAGCCCGCTCCCACAGTTTTGAATGCTGTTGGGCTTGGGATTCGGAGTGCTGCACCGGCATTTGAGCGGACGGTACAACTCGGTTCCAACCTTGAAATACACCCCAAATGTGGGAGCGGGCTTGCTCGCGAATGCGGTAGACCAGCCAACTTCTCCAGCGACTGACACACCGCTTTCGCGGCAAGCCCGCTCCCACAGTGGAACTGCGCCAGACACAGGAATCAGGCCAGTCCCTCCAAAACTGTGGGAGTTGAGCCAGGTACAGCATTCAGTCCAGACACCAATCAGTGTGGGAGCTGGCTTGCCTGCGATGGCGGTGGATCAGCTACATCATGGTTGACTGCCCCACCGCCTTCGCGGGCAAGCCCGCTCCCACAGTTTTGATCGCTGTTCGGGCTTGGGATTCGGGGTGCTGCACCAGCATTTGAGCGGACGGTACAACTCGGTTCCAACCTTGAAATACATACCAAATGTGGGAGCGGGGGGGGGGG
>NZ_JANLOH010000098.1:0-6669 GCF_025466155.1 Pseudomonas sp. 13B_2.1_Bac1
CCCCCCCCCCCCCCCCCCCCCCCCCCCCCCCCCCGCTCCCACATTTGTTCGGCGTTTGGCGGGAAATTTTATTTATCCCATGAGCTGATTCGACCCTCCCCCACCGTCATCCAACCGTCACGTTCATCTGCTGTGCTGGCGCCCATCGCTCATTTGCCCAAGGACTCGCGGCCATGTTCTCCGTGCTCAAACCCCATCGCTGGAAACTCGCCCTGCTGCTGGTTGCCGCCAACCTCGGGCTGATCCTGCACCTGGCCTGCGGCGAGTTGAAATACGTCAGTGAATGGGCCTGGCTGGACATTTTCGGCGAAGGCGGCTCGGCCCTGTTGGCGCTGGTGTGGCTGGGCCTGGTGCTGAAAAGCCGACCCGCCGGGCGTGTCACCAATTACCTCGCGCTGGGGCTGTCGTGCATCTTCTTTTCCTGGTGGATCGACAGCCTCGACGAATTTATCCGCCTGCCCGACAGCATCACCTGGGACCACTGGCTGGAGTCCGGGCCGATGCCGGTGGGCATGATCCTGCTGACCATCGGTATCTACCACTGGCACCGCGAACAACTGGCGATCAGCGCGCAAATGGAGAAACGCGAGCGGCTGTTTCGCGAGCATCGGCTGTTCGACAAACTCACGCCGCTGGCCGGCGCCGACTACCTCAAGCGCCAGTTGGCCGACAGCCTGCAAGACAGCCGCGAGCAACAACAACCGCTGTCACTGCTGGCCCTGGACCTGGATAACTTTGCCGCCATCAACCAGGCTTTCGGGCACGTCGAGGGCGACGCGGTGTTGCAGGCCCTCAGCCATTTGCTGTTGCTCAACCTGCGCCGCCAGGACTTGCTGTGCCGCCTGGCCGGCGACCGTTTTGTGGTGCTGTTGCCCAACACCGGCGAACGCCAGGCCCAGGTGCTGGCGCTGGAGTTGCAACAGGCCGTGCGTGGCCTGGCCCACAAGACCCGCCAACAGGGCGAACGCCTGCAATTGGCCGCGACTACGGCGGTGGTGATGGCCCTGGACGAGCCGCCCCACGACCTGCTCAAGCGCCTCAACCTGGCGCTGGCACGGGCCAAGCAACCGCTGGCGAAAAGTGCCTGAGATGGCCGTCAAGACCAGCTGGTATGAAAGCGACACGCGCTTTATCCCCGGGCATTACCAACCCGCTACCTTGATCGACCTGGCCTTGTCCCGCGACATCGACAGCCATCGCCTGCTGCGCGGCACCGGGCTGTTCCACGAGGACATCCTGGCCGGCAAGGCGCGGTTGAGCCCGCAGCAGTTCCTGGCCCTGATCGGCAACAGTCGCAAACTGCTGGATGCCGACGACAGCAGCTTCCTGTTTGGCCAACGCCTGCTGCCCGGCTACTACGGCGCCGCCAGCCACGCCCTGGGCCACGCGCAGAATCTGCACCAGGCACTCGAACTCCTCATCCAGCAGCAAGTGCTGCTCAGCCCATTGGTCACCCTGCAACTGGAGCTGGATGAGCACCACGCCTACCTGTATTGGCTCGACAGTTGCGGCGCCGGCGAGCACTGGCGTTTCCTGCTGGAGGCCAGCGTGACCTCACTGGTTGCCATGAGCCAATGGCTGAGCGGCCAACGGCTGCCGTGGGCGTGCAGTTTCAGCCACGCCGAGCCGCGTTACGTCGAGCAATACTGGGTGAACCTGGGCGAAGGCACGCGCTTTGCGCGCCCGCTGGACATGCTCAGCATTCCGCGCGAATACCTCACCCACCCGTGGCCGGGTGCCTCGGCCACTGCCGGCCAGGTCGCCCGTCGCCAGGCCTGCGAGCAGATCGAACACTTGGGCTTTGCCGGCAGTTTTCTCGACTGCCTCTACGACTACCTGCGCGATCACGTACGCCAGCCGCCGAGCCTGGAACAGGCGGCCCAGGCGTTTGCGATGAGCCCGGCGACCCTCAAGCGCAAACTGCACAAGCACGACACCGGTTTTCAGCAGCAGGTGGATCGCGTGCGCAAGCAGGTGGCGTTGCACCTGTACCAGGTCAAGGGCTACAGCAATGAGGAAGTGGCGGCGTACCTGAATTTCAACGACGCGGCCAACTTCCGACGCTCATTCAAGCGCTGGACCGGCAGCACGCCGAACCTGATCCGCCAGTTGTTCAACAGCCACTAGCCAGGCGTTCGCGCAAGAACTCCACCAGCGCCTGGACGGGCCGTGAGCTTTGCCGGTGCTGCGGGTACACCGCCGACAGCGTCAGGGCTTCGGGGGCGAAGTCGTCCAGCACGCTTACCAGGCGCCCGTCCTTCAAGGCCTCGCCGACGATAAAGGTCGGCAAGTAGGTGACGCCCAGCCCGGCAATCGCGGTGTCGCGCAGCAGGTCACCATTGTTGACGCGCATGCGCCCGCTGACGTTCAGCGCCTGCAGCTTGCCCTTGAAGCGCCACTGCACCTGGCGGCCATGGCCGTAGGGCAAGCAGTCGTGGTCGGCGAGATCGTCGGGTTTCTGCGGGGTGCCGCGCAGGGCCAGGTAATCCGGGCTGGCGCAGTAGACGCGCGGGATGCTGGCGATACGGCGGGCAATCAGGGTGGAATCTTCCAGGGTGCCGATGCGCAGCACCAGGTCGTAGCCTTCGCCGATCAAATCCACCGGGCGGTCGCTGAGGTCGACTTCCACCGACACCTGGGGATAGCGCTGCAAAAACTGCGGCAACAGGCAGCCCAGGTGCGCCATCGCAAACGACAACGGCGCGCTGAGGCGCAGGGTGCCGCGCGGTTCGCTGTTCTGGCCGGCGATGCCCTGCTCCACTTGCTCGACTTCGGTGAGCAGGCGCAAGGCGGATTCGTAGTAACTCTGCCCCAGGGGCGTGACGTCCAGGCGGCGGGTGGAACGGTTGAGCAGGCGCACGCCGAGGCGATCTTCCAGCTGGATCAGGCGGCGGCTGACAAACTGCTTGGACAGGCCGAGCTGTTCGGCGGCGGCGGTGAAGCTACCGGATTCCATGACCTGGCAGAACAGGCGCATGTCTTCGAAGGGGTTCATTGTCGCTTCTCGGTGGACAGTTTGCTGATTTATAGCGGGTCGGTCGCCTCACCACAAATCAAATGTGGGAGGGGGCTTGCCCCCGATTGCGGTGTGTCAGTCTCAATAGCTTTGACTGATACACCGCAATCGGGGGCAAGCCCCCTCCCACATAGATCACCTACAGGCTTGAAAACCGGTTACTTGGCAGTAAACGCCGAGTAGCTGTTCATCAGGTTGCGGTAGTTGGGGATGCGCGGCGACAGCAGGTTGGCCAGGCCTTCCATGTCGTTGCGCCAGTCCACTTGCAGCTCACAAGCCACGGCGAACCAGTTCACCAGTTGCGCACCAGCGGCGGTCATACGGGCCCAGGCGGCTTGTTGCACAGTTTCGTTGAAAGTACCGGAGGCGTCGGTGACCACGAACACCTCGAAGCCTTCGTCGAGGGCGCACAGGGTCGGGAACGCTACGCACACGTCCGTCACCACGCCGGCAATGATGATCTGCTTACGACCGGTAGCCTTGACCGCCTTGACGAAATCTTCGTTGTCCCAGGCGTTGATCTGGCCAGGGCGGGCGATGTACGGCGCGTCCGGGAACAGTGCCTTGAGCTCTGGCACCAGTGGGCCGTTAGGACCGCCTTCAAAACTGGTGGTCAGGATGGTCGGCAGGTTGAAGAACTTCGCCACATCGGCCAGGGCCAGCACGTTGTTCTTGAACTCGTTGGGGGAGAAATCCTGCACCAGCGAGATCAGGCCGGTCTGGTGATCCACCAACAGCACCACCGCGTCATCTTTGTTCAAGCGCTTGTAAGTCATGGGTTAACTCCTTCGGGGGTTTAAAAAGCAAAACACGAGCAGCCAAACGCGCCCCAGAAACCCTGGAAGTCGCTGACCGGCACGCTGCTGAGGCGGGCCTTTTCATGGCTGTGGGAATGCACGCCGCACGGGCCGCTGCACTGGTGAACCTGAGCCTGCACCGGTGAAGTCGGGCGCCAGTGACCCGGCACCTTGACCACCGGCGACCAGTCCGGCAGCACCGGCACACGCGGTGGCGCGACATCGTCGAAGTCGCCGGCGCCGTACACCACCTTGCCGCCGACCACGGTCAGCACCGATTCGATCCATTTGATGGCCTCTTCATCGACGCTGAAAAAATCCGCCGAGAGTGCGGCGACGTCCGCCAACTGGCCGACCTTGATCTGGCCCTTCTTGCCTTGCTCGGACGAGAACCAGGCGCTGCCATGGGTGAACAGTTCCAGCGCAGTCAGGCGCGGCAGGCCTTCGGCGTGCAGCTCCAGGCCGCCCACGGTGCGGCCGCTGACCATCCAGTACAGCGAGGTCCACGGGTTGTAGCTGGAGACCCGCGTGGCATCGGTGCCGGCGCCTACCGGCACGCCTTCGGCGAGCATGCGCTTGATCGGCGGCGTGGCTTCGGCCGCCTTGGCGCCGTAGCGCTCGACAAAGTATTCACCCTGGAACGCCATGCGGTCCTGGATCGCAATACCGCCGCCGAGGGCGCGCACGCGCTCGATATTTTTCGGCGTGATGGTTTCGGCATGGTCGAAGAACCACGGCAGGCCATTGAACGGAATGTCGCGATTGACCTTCTCGAACACGTCGAGCATGCGCGAAATGGACTCGTCATAGGTGGCATGCAGGCGGAACGGCCAGCGCTGCTCCACCAGATGGCGCACCACCGGCTCCAACTCCTGCTCCATGCTCTGCGGCAAGTCGGGACGCGGCTCGAGGAAGTCTTCGAAGTCGGCGGCGGAGAACACCAGCATCTCGCCGGCGCCGTTGTGACGCAGGTAGTCATCGCCCTGGTGCAGGGTGACGCTGCCGGTCCAGTTCCTGAAGTCGCTGAGTTCTTCCTTGGGCTTCTGGGTGAACAGGTTGTAGGCGATGCGGACCGTCAACTGCTGATCCTTGGCCAGTTGTTCGATCACCGCGTAGTCATCGGGGTAGTTCTGGAAGCCGCCACCGGCGTCGATGGCGCTGGTAAGGCCCAGGCGATTGAGTTCCCGCATGAACTGGCGCGTCGAATTGACCTGGTATTCCAGCGGCAGTTTCGGGCCTTTGGCCAAGGTCGAGTAGAGGATCATCGCGTTGGGCCGCGCCACCAGCATGCCGGTGGGGTTGCCGTGACTGTCGCGCACGATCTCACCGCCCGGCGGGTTCGGCGTGTCCTTGGTATAGCCGGCCACGCGCAGTGCCGCGCGGTTGAGCAAGGCGCGGTCATACAGGTGCAGCACGAACACCGGCGTGTCGGGCGCGGCCTGGTTGAGTTCGTCGAGGGTGGGCATGCGTTTTTCGGCGAACTGGAATTCGTTCCAGCCGCCGACCACGCGTACCCATTGCGGCGTGGGGGTGCGATCAGCCTGGTCCTTGAGCATGCGCAAGGCATCGGCCAGCGACGGCACGCCTTCCCAACGCAGTTCGAGGTTGTAGTTGAGCCCGCCACGGATCAGGTGCAGGTGCGAGTCGTTGAGGCCGGGAATCACGGTGCGGCCCTTGAGGTCGATGACCTGGGTGCCACTGCCGCGCAGGGCCAGGGCTTCACCGTCGGTGCCAACGACGACAAAGCGGCCTTCATGGATAGCGACGGCGGTGGCGCGCGGGTTTTCACGGTCCACGGTGTGGAACTGGCCATTGAACAGAATCAGATCGGCGTTCATAGGGTTTCCTTTACTGAGGCTTCAAGCCAGGGAGCGAACAGGCGGGTGGCGGCCGGCATCAGCAGGTAGACCACCAGCAGCACGATGGTCAGCGTCACCAGGAAGGTCGCGACCACGTAGTTGGATAAAAACGGGTGCAGGCGCAGGACCGGGCCCCACACGATGGGCACCAGCAGGGTCAGCGGCAGGATCACGCACAGGGTGACCACCGCCTGCTTCCAGCGCGGCGGCTTGGCGGCGCTGTCGGCCAGGGGCGTGAACCAGAACTCGTTGGCCGCGCCGATTTCGGTGTTGTCGCCGTCCGCCAGCATGGGTGTGGCTTCGGCGATGAGGGTTTTGCGCTCGGCGGAATCGAGCCAGGTTTGCAGGTCATCGGTGGAGCGGTAGCGCAATACGCAGGTGAACAGCGCCAGGCCGTTCTGTTTGCTGCGCACGACGTCGACGCCGAGGTGCCCGGGGCGCGCGCCGGCGATTCGTACGATGTGGCGTAGCCAGGTTTCGTAGTTGGCTTCCTGGCCGGGTTTGATCAGGTGTTTGACGACCAGGGTGACGACTTCGTCGGGTCCGGTTTTGGGTGCTGGGTGCATGGGTGCCCCTCTGCCTTGATGGTTTGGCGGTGAGAGGAGTTTGGGGGGATGGGGGTGGGGAAAATTGGATGTACGTGCTGTTTGGGGGGGGACGTTGAGATTGAGGTTGAGTGTATATCCGTTATTTGGGTAATGGCCGCGTATGGTTCCGCTCTTACAGCGGGTCACTTTTGGAAAAGAGCCCCAAAAGTAACCAAAAGGGCTCTTGCCCCAACACTCGGCACCTCGCCTAGGCTCGGTGTGCCCTCACTCCGGCTTGAATCCGTGGGCCGCCGCCACGCGCCATCCATGGCGCGGGGCGGCTAACCCGGCGTCCTGCCGGGTTACCCACGGATTCAAGCCTGCGTTCGGCCAGCGTGTTTAATGGGGCGCCTAGATCAAGATCAAGGTCAAAAGCGGCTCGCTTCGCATCGTGGGTTGTGGTTGTTTAC
>NZ_JANLOH010000009.1:0-5348 GCF_025466155.1 Pseudomonas sp. 13B_2.1_Bac1
CTTCTGAAAATAATCACTTGACAGCAAATGAGGCTGCTGTAGAATGCGCGCCTCGGTTGAGACGAAAGATCTTAACCAACCGCTCTTTAACAACTGAATCAAGCAATTCGTGTGGGTGCTTGTGGAGTCAGACTGATAGTCAACAAGATTATCAGCATCACAAGTTACTCCGCGAGAAATCAAAGATGTAACCAACGATTGCTGAGCCAAGTTTAGGGTTTCTTAAAAACCCAAAGATGTTTGAACTGAAGAGTTTGATCATGGCTCAGATTGAACGCTGGCGGCAGGCCTAACACATGCAAGTCGAGCGGTAGAGAGAAGCTTGCTTCTCTTGAGAGCGGCGGACGGGTGAGTAATGCCTAGGAATCTGCCTGGTAGTGGGGGATAACGTTCGGAAACGGACGCTAATACCGCATACGTCCTACGGGAGAAAGCAGGGGACCTTCGGGCCTTGCGCTATCAGATGAGCCTAGGTCGGATTAGCTAGTTGGTGGGGTAATGGCTCACCAAGGCGACGATCCGTAACTGGTCTGAGAGGATGATCAGTCACACTGGAACTGAGACACGGTCCAGACTCCTACGGGAGGCAGCAGTGGGGAATATTGGACAATGGGCGAAAGCCTGATCCAGCCATGCCGCGTGTGTGAAGAAGGTCTTCGGATTGTAAAGCACTTTAAGTTGGGAGGAAGGGCAGTTGCCTAATACGTAACTGTTTTGACGTTACCGACAGAATAAGCACCGGCTAACTCTGTGCCAGCAGCCGCGGTAATACAGAGGGTGCAAGCGTTAATCGGAATTACTGGGCGTAAAGCGCGCGTAGGTGGTTTGTTAAGTTGGATGTGAAATCCCCGGGCTCAACCTGGGAACTGCATTCAAAACTGACTGACTAGAGTATGGTAGAGGGTGGTGGAATTTCCTGTGTAGCGGTGAAATGCGTAGATATAGGAAGGAACACCAGTGGCGAAGGCGACCACCTGGACTGATACTGACACTGAGGTGCGAAAGCGTGGGGAGCAAACAGGATTAGATACCCTGGTAGTCCACGCCGTAAACGATGTCAACTAGCCGTTGGGAGCCTTGAGCTCTTAGTGGCGCAGCTAACGCATTAAGTTGACCGCCTGGGGAGTACGGCCGCAAGGTTAAAACTCAAATGAATTGACGGGGGCCCGCACAAGCGGTGGAGCATGTGGTTTAATTCGAAGCAACGCGAAGAACCTTACCAGGCCTTGACATCCAATGAACTTTCTAGAGATAGATTGGTGCCTTCGGGAACATTGAGACAGGTGCTGCATGGCTGTCGTCAGCTCGTGTCGTGAGATGTTGGGTTAAGTCCCGTAACGAGCGCAACCCTTGTCCTTAGTTACCAGCACATAATGGTGGGCACTCTAAGGAGACTGCCGGTGACAAACCGGAGGAAGGTGGGGATGACGTCAAGTCATCATGGCCCTTACGGCCTGGGCTACACACGTGCTACAATGGTCGGTACAGAGGGTTGCCAAGCCGCGAGGTGGAGCTAATCCCATAAAACCGATCGTAGTCCGGATCGCAGTCTGCAACTCGACTGCGTGAAGTCGGAATCGCTAGTAATCGCGAATCAGAATGTCGCGGTGAATACGTTCCCGGGCCTTGTACACACCGCCCGTCACACCATGGGAGTGGGTTGCACCAGAAGTAGCTAGTCTAACCTTCGGGAGGACGGTTACCACGGTGTGATTCATGACTGGGGTGAAGTCGTAACAAGGTAGCCGTAGGGGAACCTGCGGCTGGATCACCTCCTTAATCGACGACATCAGCTGCTCCATAAGTTCCCACACGAATTGCTTGATTCATTGAAGAAGACGATAAGAAGCAGCCCGAAATTGGGTCTGTAGCTCAGTTGGTTAGAGCGCACCCCTGATAAGGGTGAGGTCGGCAGTTCGAATCTGCCCAGACCCACCAATTTTGTGTGGGAAACGCCTGTAGAAATACGGGGCCATAGCTCAGCTGGGAGAGCGCCTGCCTTGCACGCAGGAGGTCAACGGTTCGATCCCGTTTGGCTCCACCACTACTGCTTCTGAAGTTTTGAAAGCTTAGAAATGAGCATTCCATCAGGTTGATGGTGAATGTTGATTTCTAGTCTTTGATTAGATCGTTCTTTAAAAATTTGGGTATGTGATAGAAAGATAGACTGAACGTTACTTTCACTGGTAACGGATCAGGCTAAGGTAAAATTTGTGAGTTCTCTTAATTGAGAAATTCGAATTTTCGGCGAATGTCGTCTTCACAGTATAACCAGATTGCTTGGGGTTATATGGTCAAGTGAAGAAGCGCATACGGTGGATGCCTTGGCAGTCAGAGGCGATGAAAGACGTGGTAGCCTGCGAAAAGCTTCGGGGAGTCGGCAAACAGACTTTGATCCGGAGATGTCTGAATGGGGGAACCCAGCCATCATAAGATGGTTATCTTGTACTGAATACATAGGTGCAAGAGGCGAACCAGGGGAACTGAAACATCTAAGTACCCTGAGGAAAAGAAATCAACCGAGATTCCCTTAGTAGTGGCGAGCGAACGGGGACTAGCCCTTAAGTGGCTTTGAGATTAGCGGAACGCTCTGGAAAGTGCGGCCATAGTGGGTGATAGCCCTGTACGCGAAAATCTCTTAGTCATGAAATCGAGTAGGACGGAGCACGAGAAACTTTGTCTGAATATGGGGGGACCATCCTCCAAGGCTAAATACTACTGACTGACCGATAGTGAACTAGTACCGTGAGGGAAAGGCGAAAAGAACCCCGGAGAGGGGAGTGAAATAGATCCTGAAACCGTATGCGTACAAGCAGTGGGAGCAGACTTTGTTCTGTGACTGCGTACCTTTTGTATAATGGGTCAGCGACTTATTTTCAGTGGCGAGCTTAACCGAATAGGGGAGGCGTAGCGAAAGCGAGTCTTAATAGGGCGTCTAGTCGCTGGGAATAGACCCGAAACCGGGCGATCTATCCATGGGCAGGTTGAAGGTTGGGTAACACTAACTGGAGGACCGAACCGACTACCGTTGAAAAGTTAGCGGATGACCTGTGGATCGGAGTGAAAGGCTAATCAAGCTCGGAGATAGCTGGTTCTCCTCGAAAGCTATTTAGGTAGCGCCTCATGTATCACTGTAGGGGGTAGAGCACTGTTTCGGCTAGGGGGTCATCCCGACTTACCAAACCGATGCAAACTCCGAATACCTACAAGTGCCGAGCATGGGAGACACACGGCGGGTGCTAACGTCCGTCGTGAAAAGGGAAACAACCCAGACCGTCAGCTAAGGTCCCAAAGTTATGGTTAAGTGGGAAACGATGTGGGAAGGCTTAGACAGCTAGGAGGTTGGCTTAGAAGCAGCCACCCTTTAAAGAAAGCGTAATAGCTCACTAGTCGAGTCGGCCTGCGCGGAAGATGTAACGGGGCTCAAACCATACACCGAAGCTACGGGTATCACGTAAGTGATGCGGTAGAGGAGCGTTCTGTAAGCCTGTGAAGGTGAGTTGAGAAGCTTGCTGGAGGTATCAGAAGTGCGAATGCTGACATGAGTAACGACAATGGGTGTGAAAAACACCCACGCCGAAAGACCAAGGTTTCCTGCGCAACGTTAATCGACGCAGGGTTAGTCGGTCCCTAAGGCGAGGCTGAAAAGCGTAGTCGATGGAAAACAGGTTAATATTCCTGTACTTCTGGTTATTGCGATGGAGGGACGGAGAAGGCTAGGCCAGCTTGGCGTTGGTTGTCCAAGTTTAAGGTGGTAGGCTGAGATCTTAGGTAAATCCGGGATCTTAAGGCCGAGAGCTGATGACGAGTTATCTTTTAGATAACGAAGTGGTTGATGCCATGCTTCCAAGAAAAGCTTCTAAGCTTCAGGTAACCAGGAACCGTACCCCAAACCGACACAGGTGGTTGGGTAGAGAATACCAAGGCGCTTGAGAGAACTCGGGTGAAGGAACTAGGCAAAATGGCACCGTAACTTCGGGAGAAGGTGCGCCGGTGAGGGTGAAGGACTTGCTCCGTAAGCTCATGCCGGTCGAAGATACCAGGCCGCTGCGACTGTTTATTAAAAACACAGCACTCTGCAAACACGAAAGTGGACGTATAGGGTGTGACGCCTGCCCGGTGCCGGAAGGTTAATTGATGGGGTTAGCTAACGCGAAGCTCTTGATCGAAGCCCCGGTAAACGGCGGCCGTAACTATAACGGTCCTAAGGTAGCGAAATTCCTTGTCGGGTAAGTTCCGACCTGCACGAATGGCGTAACGATGGCGGCGCTGTCTCCACCCGAGACTCAGTGAAATTGAAATCGCTGTGAAGATGCAGTGTATCCGCGGCTAGACGGAAAGACCCCGTGAACCTTTACTATAGCTTTGCACTGGACTTTGAATTTGCTTGTGTAGGATAGGTGGGAGGCTTTGAAGCGTGGACGCCAGTCTGCGTGGAGCCATCCTTGAAATACCACCCTGGCAACTTTGAGGTTCTAACTCAGGTCCGTTATCCGGATCGAGGACAGTGTATGGTGGGTAGTTTGACTGGGGCGGTCTCCTCCTAAAGAGTAACGGAGGAGTACGAAGGTGCGCTCAGACCGGTCGGAAATCGGTCGTAGAGTATAAAGGCAAAAGCGCGCTTGACTGCGAGACAGACACGTCGAGCAGGTACGAAAGTAGGTCTTAGTGATCCGGTGGTTCTGTATGGAAGGGCCATCGCTCAACGGATAAAAGGTACTCCGGGGATAACAGGCTGATACCGCCCAAGAGTTCATATCGACGGCGGTGTTTGGCACCTCGATGTCGGCTCATCACATCCTGGGGCTGAAGCCGGTCCCAAGGGTATGGCTGTTCGCCATTTAAAGTGGTACGCGAGCTGGGTTTAGAACGTCGTGAGACAGTTCGGTCCCTATCTGCCGTGGACGTTTGAGATTTGAGAGGGGCTGCTCCTAGTACGAGAGGACCGGAGTGGACGAACCTCTGGTGTTCCGGTTGTCACGCCAGTGGCATTGCCGGGTAGCTATGTTCGGAATAGATAACCGCTGAAAGCATCTAAGCGGGAAACTAGCCTCAAGATGAGATCTCACTGGAACCTTGAGTTCCCTGAAGGGCCGTCGAAGACTACGACGTTGATAGGTTGGGTGTGTAAGCGCTGTGAGGCGTTGAGCTAACCAATACTAATTGCCCGTGAGGCTTGACCATATAACACCCAAGCAATTTGCTTGCTTCGAGCTGAAAGGCAAAAGAGCACCAGATTGCGGTGTGTGAAGACGAAATGAACCGAAAGTTCGACGTTCACAAAACACCGAAAGCTATCACATACCCAATTTGCTGAAGCGAGGCCACCTGGTCACGACTCAGTACCC
>NZ_JANLOH010000107.1:0-5059 GCF_025466155.1 Pseudomonas sp. 13B_2.1_Bac1
AGCGGTGTGTCAGTCAATGAATAGGGTGACTGATCCAGCGCCTTCGCGAGCAAGCCCGCTCCCACATTTGGCTCGTATTCCAATGTTTAAACCGCGTCCACTGTTACCCAGCGTTCTTCACGGGCCGCGACGCGAATCGCGGTGGCCAGCCGTTCCACTGCCCACGCGGCGTCAAAGTCGGTGCCGTCCGCCCCCTGGCCGGTCACGGCCATGATTAACTCCTGGACTTCCAGCGTCTTCAGTTCGTTGTACCCCAATTGATGCCCGGCCGCCGGGCTGAACGCTGCGTAGCCGGGCAGGGCGGGGCCGGCCAGCAGGCGCTGGAAACCGTCCTGGCCGGCACGGCACAGGCGCAGTTCGTTCAAGCGCTCCTGGTCGAAGGCCAAGGTGCCCAGGGTGCCGCTGATCTCGAAACTCAGGTGGTTCTTATAGCCATGCTTGAGCCAGCTGCTGCTCACCGTGCCGCGCGCGCCATTGGCGAAGCGCAGCAGGGCATGCACCTGGTCGTCCACCGCGATGGCTTTGCGCTCATCGCTGCCTTGCACCGCAGGGCGCTGGGCGTGGACGGTCTGGGTGTCGGCGCACACGCTGGCCACATCGCCCACCAGATAGTGCGCCATCGACAGCAAGTGGCTGCCCAGGTCCGCCAGCGCGCCGCCGGCATGCGCCACTTCGCAGCGCCATGACCACGGTGACGCCGGGTCGGCCATGAAGTCTTCGCTGAACTCGCCCTGGAAGCTGATGATTTCGCCGAGATCGCCGTTGGCAATCATCTGCCGAGCCAGGCCGATCATCGGGTTGTGCTGGTAGTTGTAGCCGACCCGCGTCACCACCCCGGCCGCACGGGCGGCGCGACGCATGGCGTCGGCCTGTTCGAGGCTGACGGCCAGCGGTTTTTCGCAGTACACCGCCTTGCCGGCCGCAATTGCGGCCATGGCCATGGGGTAATGCAGGTGGTTGGGGGTGGTGATGGCCACGACATCGACGGCAGGATCATCGATCAGCGCCTGCCAGTCACCGTGGGCCTGGGCAAAGCCCCAGGCCTTGGCGCAGCGCTGGGCGCGCTCGGTATCGGCATCGGCCAGGGCGGCCAGCTTGAGGTGTACCGGCAGGTCAAATACCGCCCGGGCGTTATTGAATGCCAGGGCATGGGCGCGGCCCATGAAGCCTGTGCCGATCAAGCCGATTCCGAGTTCACGCATAGCCGTGGTCCTTTGGTTTATTGTTTTCAGGTGGCTATTAATGGAATAAAAATTCCCATAATTCAAGATATGGAATAAAAATTCATTGATCGGGTGGTTGATCGTTCCCACGCTCTGCGTGGGAATGCAGCCCTGACGCTCCGCGTCACTCCTCACGCCTCGGCAGCGGTAAACGATCAATCAGTGCGACTGATGGCGCCATATTCAGCACCTGGCCAAACGCCGCCAGTTAACAAAAGATAACGTAGCGCCGATTGTCAGACGATTCGAAAGCCCGATAGGATGGCCCCTGCTTCCTTCAGGCGCTCTAGATTGCAGGTTTCAGGCGCCAGGAAGGCAAGACGACCTAACAATAATAAATCGGGAGAAAGGTCTATGAGTGAGCCTGTCATGGGTTGGGTTGTTTGCCGCCCACGCGCCGCACGCAAGGTTGCGTTGCTGGCCGCAGCGCTCTCGCTGTTTGGGGCAGTCGCGTTGCCGACTGTTGTCCAGGCCGCCAGCGATACCACTTTTGCGATTGAATCCCCCAAGGCCGCCAAAGGCCTGATGATCGATGTCGTCCATGCCGGCAAGCGCCTGGTGGCCGTCGGTGATCGCGGGCATATCCTCTATTCCGATGACCAGGGCAGTACCTGGACCCAAGCCAAAGTGCCTACCCGGCAGCTGCTCACGGCGGTGTTTTTCGTCGATGACAAGCACGGCTGGGCAGTCGGCCATGATGCGCAGATCCTCGCCAGTGCAGACGGCGGCGCCACCTGGACCCAGCAATACCAGGACCTCAAGCGCGAAGCGCCACTGCTCGACGTGTGGTTCAAGGATGCCGAGCACGGCCTGGCCGTGGGCGCCTACGGTGCGCTGATCGCGACCGACGACGGCGGCAAGACCTGGGCAGACGTCAGCGACCGCCTCGACAACGAAGACCAGTTCCACCTCAACGCCATTGCGCACATCAAGGACGCCGGCCTGTTTATCGTCGGCGAGCAGGGCAGCATGTTCCGCTCCAGCGACGACGGCCAGACCTGGGAAAAGCTCGAAGGCCCCTACGAGGGCTCGCTGTTTGGCGTGATCAGCACGGCGCAGCCGCAGACCCTGTTGGCCTATGGCCTGCGCGGCAATCTCTACCGCTCCACCGATTTCGGCAGCACCTGGGAGCAGGTTGAACTGCCGGCGGCACGCGGTGCCCTGGAGTTTGGCCTGTCGGGGGCGACCTTGCTCGACGACGGATCGCTGGTGGTGGTCGGCAATGGCGGCAGCGTGGTGGTCAGTCATGACGACGGCCAGACCTTCAGCGTGTTCAATCGCCCGGACCGCATCTCCCTCTCGTCGGTGACGGCAGCAGGCAATGGCAACTTGATTCTGGCCGGGCAGGGTGGCGTGCGTGTTGCCACTGCGACTGGCGCTGAACTGGCAAAACAATAAAAAAGGCGGTGAAAGAATGAGCAGTCATCACAACGATAAAGCGACCTTTCTTGAGCGCCTGATCTTCAACAACCGTCCGGCAGTGATCGTGATCTGCCTGCTGGTGAGTATTTTCCTGTTCTGGCAGGCGACGCTGATTCGCCCGTCCACCAGCTTTGAAAAGATGATCCCCCTCAAGCACCCCTTCATCGAAAAGATGATGGAGCACCGCAACGACCTGGCTAACCTGGGCAATACCGTGCGCATCTCGGTGGAGGCCAAGGACGGTGACATCTTCACCAAGGAGTACATGGAGACCCTGCGGCAGATCAACGACGAGGTGTTCTACATCTCCGGCGTCGACCGCTCGGGCCTCAAGTCGCTGTGGAGCCCCAGCGTACGCTGGACCGAAGTGACCGAAGAAGGTTTTGCCGGCGGTGAAGTGATCCCGCAGAGCTACAACGGCTCGCCGGAAAGCCTCGACCAACTGCGCAACAACGTGCTCAAGTCCGGCCAGGTCGGGCGCCTGGTGGCCAACGATTTCAAGTCGAGCATTGTCGACATTCCACTGCTGGAGTCCTACCCGGACCCGCAGGACCAGGGCAAGCTGCTGGCCCTGGATTACCAGAAGTTTTCCCACGAGCTTGAAGACAAGATCCGCACCAAGTTCCAGGAACAGAACCCCAACGTGCAGATCCACATCGTCGGCTTCGCCAAGAAGGTCGGTGACCTGATCGACGGGTTGATCATGGTGGTGCTGTTCTTCGGCGTGGCCTTTGTCATCACGCTGATCCTGCTGCTGTGGTTCACCAACTGCCTGCGCAGTACCATCGCGGTGCTCAGCACGACCCTGGTGGCGGTGGTCTGGCAGCTGGGGCTGATGCACTTTTTCGGTTTCGGCCTCGATCCGTATTCGATGCTGGTGCCGTTCCTGATTTTCGCCATCGGGATTTCCCATGGCGTGCAGAAGATCAACGGTATCGCCCTGCAGTCCAGTGAGGCCGACAACGCGCTGACGGCCGCACGCCGCACCTTCCGGCAACTGTTCCTGCCGGGCATGATCGCGATTCTCGCCGACGCGGTGGGCTTCATCACGCTGCTGATCATTGACATCGGCGTGATCCGCGAACTGGCCATCGGTGCCTCCATCGGCGTGGCGGTGATCGTGTTCACCAACCTGATCCTGTTGCCGGTGGCGATTTCCTATGTCGGCATCAGCAAACGCGCGATTGCCAAGAGCAAAAAGGACGCCAACCGCGATCACCCGTTCTGGCGCCTGCTGTCGAACTTCGCCAGCGCCAAGGTCGCGCCGGTGTCCATCGTACTGGCGTTGATCGCCTTCGGTGGCGGCTTGTGGTACAGCCAGAACCTGAAGATCGGCGACCTGGACCAGGGCGCCCCGGAACTGCGTCCGGACTCGCGCTACAACAAGGACAACAACTTCATCATCAACAACTACTCCACCAGCTCCGACGTGCTGGTGGTGATGGTCAAGACCAAGGCCGAAGGCTGCTCGCGCTACGAGGCCATGGACCCCATCGACCAGTTGATGTGGAAGATGCAGAACACCGAAGGCGTGCAATCGGCGATCTCGCTGGTGACCGTGTCCAAGCAGATGATCAAGGGCATGAACGAGGGCAACCTGAAATGGGAAACCCTGTCGCGCAACCCCGACGTGCTCAACAACTCCATCGCCCGTGCCGATGGCCTGTACAACAACAATTGCTCGCTCGCCCCGGTGCTGGTGTTCCTCAACGACCACAAGGCCGCGACCCTCGATCGCGCCGTGCATGCGGTGCAGGACTTCGCCAAGGAGAACAACAAGGACGGGCTGGAATTCCTGCTCGCTGCCGGTAACGCCGGGATCGAGGCCGCCACCAACGAGGTGATCAAGGAGGCCGAGCTGACCATCCTGATCCTGGTCTACCTGTGCGTGGCGACCATGTGCATGATCACCTTCCGTTCCTGGGCGGCGACCCTGTGCATCGTGCTGCCGCTGGTGCTGACCTCGGTGCTGGGCAACGCGCTGATGGCGTTCATGGGCATCGGCGTCAAGGTCGCGACCTTGCCGGTGGTAGCGTTGGGCGTGGGGATTGGCGTGGACTACGGCATCTACATCTACAGCCGCCTGGAGAGTTTCCTGCGCGCAGGGTTGCCGTTGCAGGAAGCCTATTACCAGACGCTCAAGTCGACCGGTAAAGCCGTGCTGTTCACCGGCCTCTGCCTGGCGATTGGCGTGTGCACCTGGATCTTCTCGGCGATCAAGTTCCAGGCCGACATGGGCCTGATGCTGACCTTCATGCTGCTGTGGAACATGTTCGGTGCGCTGTGGCTCCTGCCAGCACTGGCGCGCTTCCTGATCAAGCCCGAGAAGCTCGCAGGGCAGAAGGGCAACTCGCTGTTTGCCCATTGAGGCAGGACTTGGGGCTAGTGGGGTTCTTGTGGACAGTGGGATTGGT
>NZ_JANLOH010000031.1:0-2264 GCF_025466155.1 Pseudomonas sp. 13B_2.1_Bac1
TCGCAACCCCTGCCACACAAACTGCACATCGCTCTGCGCCTGTTCGTTGTCATTGCGATACACCCGTTTGCCGATGCGTCTTCCGAGCGGGTCGTAGCTGTACTCGCTTCGCAAACGTTGCCAACCCTGATCCTGCTCCACGCAGATCAGCCGCTGTTCGGCGTCGTAGCGAAAGCGCTGCACGGTATGGCTGCCGATGCGTTTTTCGCTCAGGCGGCCGAAGCGGTCATAGCGATAGCGTTTGTCCTCGAACACGTGCACGCGGTTGTGCTTGACGTAGCCGCCCATGCGGCCAGTGGGCAGCAGGTTGGCGGCGGCGTCGTAGTTGTACGTTTCGCGGTGCAACTCCGGGTTGTGCGGATTGCTTTGGCGGTGGTCGCGCAGGCGTTCGGTAGCGTCGTAGGTTTAGTGCTCGTTGCCCTCAACGCTTTTGCCGTGGCTCTGGCCGAGGAATCGCCCGAGCAGGCCGTCATCCGGCAGCGGTTGGCGGGGATCGCTGTCACCCCGGTGTTGGGTCTGGGTCAGGCGCTCGATGATCAGGTTGTCGCTGGCGTCGTATTGGTAGCGTTTATCCAGCAGCGGCAACTCTTCGCAGGCAGCGTTACGGTAGTGCAGGGCTTTCTGGCTGAGGCGACCGCTGCGGTCGTAGCGGGTGCGGGTCAGTAGACTGCCCTGGGTGCGCAGGACTTCGTCGTGCAGTTGATCGCGTTTGAAGTCGCAGATCACTCGGCCATTGAGGTTGAGTTGATGCAGATGGCCGCTGCCGTAGTACAGGTGGTTCAGTTGACGCTGGTCGGGCAGGGTTAGCGTTTCCAGATTGCCCAAGGCGTCGTAGAGATAGCCCAGTTCACCCGCGTCGCTGCCTTCGCTGAGCAGGTTGCCGCGTTGGTCGTAGCTGAAGGTGCTGGTGTGGCCGCCACGGTCGGTGATGCTGAGGGACAGGGCCCCGTGTTCGGTGTAGACGATGTGCTCCCAATGGTAGCGTTCCTCACGGCCGATGCTGTCGACGACGCGGGGTTTCGCCCTTGTTCAGGTCGTAATGAAAGTGATAGTCCTCGCCATCGCTGCCCCAGTGGCGGGTGACCCGCCATTCGTGGTCGGGTTGCGGTTCCAGCAACGGAGTAATGTACAAATGGTCGTTGAGTTTTTTGAGTGTTAGATGTTCATATGGTTTTCAATTCGTGGAACTCTAAAAATGAATGATCGAAGTCAAGGGATAATATTTTGTTTTTTAGTTTTTCGGTGATGACTATATTGAATGCATCTTTCCATTCTTTTAATCGAAATGAACTTAGCTCTTCAGGTATTTTCCCCAAGAAAATTGCGGGGGTTATAAAAAAGCGTGCTCTTTTACTCTCCCATTCTTCGGGTGAGTAGTTTTCCGGCCAAGGGTCGAATTCTGATGAGCTCCAATCCACACAGTCGATGTGGTTGTAAACGTGCATCAAAAGGTAAGTGTGCTGAATAGTGGGGTTTTTTATAGGCACGAGTTGGGTTCCTTCTCCATCTATGCTGTTAATGCCCTTTATGCTGGAATCGAAAGCAATAAATTGTGATCCGATTGTATTTATGGGAGGGATAGGCCCGTCTGTAAGTGGTTTGTAGGATAATGTTTTGGTTATTTTTTTGTCCGAATCTGATAGTGATATGGCGCTGATGGGGTCTGTGCCTTCAAATAATTTTGTTTGAGGGTTTAAATAACCAGCCCACTTTTTGCTTGATACATTTGGGTTGATTTTGAAGTATTTCATGGCGATACCTTTGTTAGTACGTTGTTTAGCCAAGTGCCAGGTGTGGTAGCTTCGTCTCTCAATTTACTCATCTCTTTAATGAAAGAATCTCGCCCTCGCTCACTTGCACGTTCTAAACGATCAAATATTTTTTGGTGCATGCCTTCTGGGTGGGGGCCTTTATGTCCAGGTACGTCTACTTTGTTTAATGGGTCGTTGAGCACATCTTTTCTTGATTTCCCATTTTTAAATTTACCCAGCCCATTTTGTTTAAATAAGGCTCTAAAACGGTCAGACCACACCTTGTGTTTATTGGTGGCAATATGGTGAGTTGGTGCGCAAGCTGAAAGCCCCCATGGATCAACCCAATCTACTGGATTCGGCGCATACTGATAGAGGTTCACCCCACCCAACAACCCAATCGGATCCGGCTGCGTAAACCGCCCCACATCCGCATCATAAAACCTGAAGGTGTTGTAGTGCAGCCCGGTTTCGCGGTCAAGGTACTGCCCCTGAAAGCGCAGGTTCTGCTCA
>NZ_JANLOH010000073.1:0-2232 GCF_025466155.1 Pseudomonas sp. 13B_2.1_Bac1
TTTCCGAGTTGGAGCAGTCACGGAACAGCAGCAGTTGCCCATAGCGATTCCAGGCCAGGGTCTTGTGTTTGTCGTGGGCATCGATGATCTCCACCACTTGGCCCTGGGGGTCATAGCGGTAGCGGGTGGTGTGCCCGAGCGGGTCTTTTTCGCTGAGCAGGTTGCCGCTTTCGTCGTAGCTGAAGATGCTGGTGTGGCCGCCACGGTCGGTGACGCTCAGCGGCAGCGCCCAGTGTTCGGTGTAGATGATGTGCTCACTGCGCCCGAGCGGGTCACGGGTTTCGATCAGGCGGCCGAGGTCATCGTAGACGTAGTGCCATTCGCCGCCTTGCGGGTCGGTGGTCTTGAGCAGTTGCCCGGCCAGCAGGTCGCTGTGCCAGCACTGGCCCAGCGCGTCGATGTGGTGGTAGACCTCGTACAACGCGCCCCAGTAGTAGCGTTCCTCACGGCCGAGGCCGTCGACGACATGGGTTTCGCCCTTGGCCAGGTCGTAATGAAAATGATAGTCCTCGCCATCGCTGCCCCAGTGGCGGGTGACCCGCCATTCGTGGTCGGGTTGCGGTTCCAGCAAGGGCGGGAGGGTATAGGACGTGCCGTCCGCGCGGATGGGTTGTGGCCGTTGTTCGGGGACTGCGAAAGATGCCCAGGCATAGTGACGGATGGCGCCAGTGGGCAGCGTATGGCTGCTCATGTAACGCTCGGGTGTGTAGGTGAAACGCCGCAGCACCTGGCCACTGGTATCGAGCACTGCGCTCAGGTCGCCGTGGCTGTCATAGCGGTAGTGCACCAACGGCTCGGTGCGCTCCAGATGGCCGGGGCCTTCGTCACTGAAGTACAGGCGTTCAACCTGTTCAATCCGGTGCGGGTGACGGTCGTTGTAGCGCAGGTGCACGGTGACGCGGCTGCTTGTGTCAAACAGATGCAGCAACCGCCCCCGGTCGTCATAGTGCAAATTGAGGGTATTCAGATTGCGGTCACCCAGGCGCACAAGCCGTGAACGCTGCGGGTTGTGGGGATCGGTTTCAAAGACCTGGAACAAGCCTTCATGGATGTCCTCAACCACCGTCAAGTCATCGCTTATCGCAAAAAAAGCAAGGCCATCGAGGGCGCTGACGAAGCGATTGCCAGGCTTCAGTTGCCCGAGCTCCAAACGCTCACCCTCGGCGTTGATGTACACCCACAGGTCGCCACCGTCCGGGTGGGGCACGCGCACGATTTCAACTTCGTAGAACACGCTCCAGCCGACGCCGAACAGTCCGTTGTCGCGCCGATCATTGCTGTTGTAGCGGCGTGCCCACACGATGGGCAGGATGCCAGGGAGGGTGAAGTCCAGATCTTCCGGGCCGTCTTGAAACTTGCTGCCGGTGGACACCGCTACCGGGTTACCCACCGAGCAGCTTTTGGGCCCGAACTTTCGCGCGATAAGGATGCCGGCGATGATGCCCACCGCCATGCCGATTTTGCTTTTTCCTCCTTGGATAGGCCGCACCACCAGCGGTTCGCCGCCGATGCGAACGTCCGCGGACACCTCGGTCTCTGGGCCGACGGTGGCCTCGCAGGTCGTGCGATCACCGCTTCGGACGGCAGGCTGACTGTTGATAAAGACTTCCGAGGAGCCCTCGGCCAAGTAGTGCGTGGGCATGGGCGGGTGGCGCGTGCACACCACCTGGTCCAGTTCGGTGGGCCGGGTTCCGCTGGCAGGCGCGGCCACCATGGGCGGATTGATAATGCCGTCGATGGTTTGGTAGATCGAGACGACCGGGTTGAGTCCGGCGAGCACGCCCAAAATGGTGTCCATCACACTGGGCTTGGTCGAGGGCTCGTCGGGTTCGTCGGTTTGTATGCCGGCGGCACGGGCGGCCAGTTGGCTATTGATGCGGGTGTCGACGGCACCGCTTGCGATGTTGCCTTGGGGCGTGGGGGGAATCAGCGCGTTGAAAAAGCCACTGCATGCATCGCTGAAGTGCTCCCCGATGGATTTGTCACCGGCAGGAATCATGCTTGTCGCCGTCACCAACAAGCCGGCGCCTACGCTGATTACCACCGCGCCTGCTGCCGCTACGGCAACAGCCGGTGCTGCGGCGATCACCGCAGCAGTGACGGCGGCATACACGACAGCTTCCGCGACGGTAGCGAGGATCTCAGCCCAGACGGAGGTGTGCAGAATGGGGTCGCCCACACGGGCGGCGTGTACGGTGTCTGCCACGAATCATCTTCCTTGCGATCAGGTCA
>NZ_JANLOH010000091.1:0-2050 GCF_025466155.1 Pseudomonas sp. 13B_2.1_Bac1
GCTGCGGACCTCGATCAGGCGATGCTCTGCGTCGTAGGCAAAGTGCTGTACGTCGCGTAGGGCGCTGCGCTTTTCGATCATTCGACCGTCACGGTGCAGGCGGTCGCGCTCGAAGTCGCTGATGACGCGGCCGTCGAGGTTGATCTGGTGCAGGTGACCACTGCCGTAGTACAGGCGGTTGAGCCAACGGCCGTCGGGCAACTGCGTCTGGATCAGGTTGCCGAGTTCGTCGTAGTGGTGTTGCAGGTTGCCCGCCGAACTCTGCTCGCAAAGCAGTTGGCCGAGGGCATCGTAGGCGAAGTCGAGCGCCTCATTTGGGGAGGGGGCTAATCAATTTAGAAAGCTAAATAAATTGCCCCATGCTCCTATGCCGTTTTCTCATATCAAAATTGTAATGGTGAGGTTAGCGCAATGCTTTTCCAGCTGGCCTTACGTTTCTTCTCAAGAAGGGTGTCCAGGGCGGTACCTTCTGGTGGTCCTTTCTTCGGCAATTTAAGTGGCACCAAAACGAAGAGCTTTACCGAGTCATCGTGATGGTCGACCTCAGAATTTGTAGTCCAGATCTTGTCCACGACAACCAGCGCGTCAATATCGGCTGGCCAGCCCAGCGAGCTTAAGCATGGTTCTGAGCGCAATATGATTTGGCCCTCAGATAAAGGAGCCTTTTCCATGGTACGTTTTGAAAGCTCAGAAAGTAGGCCTTGAGGAAACATCCAGGGACTTTCGATAGCAAAGCCTTGTCTGGGCATCCGCCAATTCCCAGGCAGGCAGATAAAAAGTTCTGTTCGTGGCTTTTGCGTAAACAGCCCCAGGGTGAACAGTAGCTTGTAGTCGTTTTTATCGGCGATGCAACTGACTCTGAGTTTCACGCCCGCACCTTGCAGTTGGGGAGTGACTTTTTCAGGGAGCACCCAGCCGGCTGTTTCACTAACAAAGCTGACTATAGGGGCGCCGGGAATTGATTCTTCGTTGGCATCTTTTTCAATCGCAGAAACAGCTCCCTGTGTTTCAAGGCGTTCGGCTATCTTCGGGAAATTCCAAGATCGAGCTAGATCCAAGGCGGTTCGGTTGAATTTGGCGTGCAGTTGATTGACGTCTGCATGGTGCTCCAGCAATAGATCAACAGCCGTAGCCTGTCCGAACGTGACGGCTGCTATCAGGGGCGATGTCACCGAGAGAGGTGAACCGTCGACCTCTGCACCAGCCTCCAATAGCCATCGAACGATTTCTAGGTGCCCATTTTCGGCCGCCACCGCTAGCGGCGTCGTATTTCCTGAGCCTACGGTGGGTTGATTGATATCGATACCCAGCTCAACTAGCAATTGGCATATGGCAAGTTGGTTATATTCGGCAGCGTGATGAAGGAGACCAGGGTAACTGACTAGATTCAAACTAGGAGGCTGAATAAGCTGCGGGCGTTTGGCTAACTCGGTACGTATAAAGGCAAGATCCCCGGATTCGATATGAGCATAAAGTTCTCGAATAAGGGGGGCGTCCTCACCATATGTTTTCTCTAGGCTAGTCATCTAGAAACACTCCCTTTCTCATTTCTTTGCCCATGGATTGTAACGTCTTAATTACCTCGCTCTTACCGCCTTTGCGGGCTATAGCAAGGGCTTCAGAGACCTTTTTCGATGCTGCGATTGTATGGTTTCCGCTACCGTTGGGAGCCCAGACAAAGTTGCGGGGGTCGTCGTTCAAACCAATACCGAATTTCTTCAGAATTCCCTGGGCATGTGTCACATAACGACGGTTACTGTCTGTCCAATTCTTGGGCGCTTTTTCGCGCACGATATGGTGACGATGCGGGTTCGTCATTTCGTGTGCCTTGGGTTTAGGCCCCATCTTCGCTTTATCGACCTTGGACAGTCGGCAGGTTTCCCAACCAAGTGGGTCAATCCAACCAATAGGGTTTGGTGAGTACTGGTAGAGGTTCAGACCACCCGTCAGTGCTATCGGATCTCGGGTCGTAAACCGCCCCACATCCGGATCATAAAACCGAAACGTGTTGTAGTGCAGCCCAATCTCCCGATCCAGATACTGCCCCTGA
>NZ_JANLOH010000015.1:0-1922 GCF_025466155.1 Pseudomonas sp. 13B_2.1_Bac1
CTTCAGGTTTTATGATGCGGATGTGGGGCGGTTCACGCAGCCGGATCCGATTGGGTTGTTGGGTGGGTTAAATTTCTATTGTTACTCACCCAACCCCCTTACCTGGACTGATCCATTAGGTCTGGATTGGAACTACATCCTACGAGATAGCAACGGATCACCGTATTATCACGGGCGCGCCTCAGATAAAGCCTCTCTGACCGACGTAGCGCGACGACATAGCAAAACAAAAGGGATAGATGGAAAACGATTCGGGCCCGGCGACACCATAAATCAGATAACACCCAAAGGGACCGACCGGACAATTGCTCGGGGCATTGAAGATATCGGTTCTAGAGAAAAAAACGTGCTCGGAAGAAAAACTGGAAAAGTACGAGGAAATGTCGACCCAGGAGTATCTGACGGCAACCCGAAACGACAAGCATATTTGGCACAAGCAAAAGCATACCTTCAAAGTAAAGGCGTTATTAAACCCAGCCTGTTTTCTCCGGTTGAAAGCAAGCCATACACATCTCCCAAAAAATCGTCAACACCTACGATATGTGGAAAAAAACAATGAGCCCGCTACCTCAAAAAGTAATAAAGGCACTAAAATCTTACGTGCCGGACGACGATCAAAATAGTCCAGAAACGCTCTCCATACTCTCAGACAACAATCTGATATTTAAAACCAAAACAATCACGCACAACGAAAGCGTCCAGTGGCTATTTACCGAACTTAAAAAAATCAAAAAAGCTACAATAATAAACGACTTTATTTATGGAGCTCAAGAATCAGCACCAGACTATAGAGCAGCTCTTTCAGCTTTTGCAATAGCACAAAACTTCCCCCCTCACGACTTCGCTGGACCCGATGTTTATTGCTCAATTTGCGGGGGTTTTTTAGAGCAAATAATTGATTTAACTTTTGTAAATTCCATCAGGTACACCTATGGATCATTACAGATCCTAACACCTGTACATATAGCCTTTTACCTTGAACAACACAATCGTCAACCTCACGCTGAGAATCCATCATACGACCGACTTAAAAAAATCATAATAGAAATCTTCAAATCCTCCCATCAGGAAACCCCCACCAGTCTTGCAAATAGACTTTCATCAACAAAGGGTATCAATATCAAAAAAAATGAAATAAGAGGCTTACTCGAAACTCTTGGTTATGCAGGCATTTTAGAAACGCCACAGCACAAGGGATATATTTATCAATTCCACCCCTCCTCCTTCCGCCCATCCAAATCACATAAATCAAACTGGGAGTATCCGATCGATTTCTGGACCGGAGAGCGCGGTATAAATTTGCATGCCATGGAGTTCTGGTTTTCAGAATACCGACAGATATTCGAGCCCCTGACCCGTGGAGAGCCCGATACGTGATCTCACCCGCCACTGGGGCAGCGACGGCGAGGACTATCACTTTCATTACGACCTGAACAAGGGCGAAACCCGCGTCGTCGACAGCATCGGCCGTGAGGAACGCTACCATTGGGAGCACATCGTCTACACCGAACACGGGGCCCTACCCCTCAGCATCACCGACCGTGGCGGCCACACCAGCACCTTCAGCTACGACCAACGCGGCAACCTGCTCAGCGAAAGCAGCGACGCGGGTGAGCTGGGCTATCTCTACGACGCCTTGGGCAATCTGGAAACGCTAACCCCTGCCCGATCAGCGTCAACTGAACCACCTGTACTACGGCAGCGGCCGTCTGCATCAACTCAACCTCAATGGCCGAGTGATCTGCGACTTCAAACGCGATCAACTGCACGACGAAGTCCTGCGAACCCAAAGCAGCCTACTCACCCGCACCCGCTACGACCGCAGCGGTCGCCTCAGCCAGAAAGCCCTGTACTACCGCAACGCTGCCCGCGAAGAGTTGCCGCTGCTGCAAAAAAACTACCAGTACGACGCTAGCGACAAT
>NZ_JANLOH010000113.1:0-171371 GCF_025466155.1 Pseudomonas sp. 13B_2.1_Bac1
GAACAGCGACGTGCTTACAAATACGCCTTGATGGAAGGCGCCATCTGCGAGGCGTTGTAGTTGAGGATGCGGCCGTCCGCTTCCACGCCATATCGGCCGTTCAGCGACTCCAGCGGCAAGCCATAGAGGTGGAAGTGCAGCGTCGCCTGCTCGCCTTCAACCTTGATGCCGTGCAAGTCTTCACCGAGGAACGAAATCGAGGTGCCCGGTTGCACGATCACTTCTTTCTCAAGCGTCAGGGTGGTGAAGCCCGGCTCACGGCCCTCATCACTGCGTGCGTAGACGTAGTTGATTTCCTGGCCTTCCACCGCACTGATGATTGCCCACGTCTCGTGGTTATGCGCGATTGTGCTTTTGCCCGGCAACAGCGAGTTGAGGTAGAGGGTCGGGGTGTCGCCATCGTCATTCAGGCGATAGCGGAACGCGGTACTGCCCTGCCCCGGCACCGGCGCGGGAAATTCATCGAAGTTGAACAGGTCGCGCCGCTCGGCGAGGTTTTCCAGCAGGCCGACGATTTCCACCAGGGCCGCGCGGTCTACGCCGCGCTGGTTGATGACGCGGATTTGCTGCAGGAACGCTTCGATAACAGCAGCACGGTTTTCGCTACTCATGACGGTTTTCCTCTTATCAGACTGACAGGCTGTAACGGCTCAAATTGGTCAACAGGTACGGATCATGGGCGATCGGGCCACGGCGCCCGGAGTCGCCCAGGGCATGGCGCAGGAACGTCTGGGTGCGTTCGCTGGCCGGGTTCTGGAAAATCTGCGCGGCGCTGCCATGCTCGACAATCACGCCGTTTTCGGTGAAATACACGACGTCGCTGATCTCTTCGGCGAAGCGCATTTCGTGGGTGACCAACACGCAGGTCATGCCCTCCTCGGTCAGCTCGCGGATCACCGTCAGCACTTCGCCGACGGTTTCCGGGTCGAGTGCCGAGGTCACTTCGTCGAACAGGATCAGTTCCGGGCGCATCGCCAGGGCACGGGCAATCGCCACGCGCTGCTGCTGGCCACCGGAGAGTTGGCCGGGATAGGCATCGGCCTTGTGCTCCATGCGCACCTTGGCCAACAGCGCCCGCGCGTCTTTTTCTGCATCGGCACGATTGCGCCCGAGCACCTTGCGCGGGGCGATCACCAGGTTCTCCAGCACCGACAAGTGCGGGAACAGGTTGTATTGCTGGAACACAAAACCGACGCGCTTGCGCAACTCGATGCGCTGGGCTTCCTGGGCCAGCATGTCGACCTGGGTCTGCCCGACGCGGATGCTGCCGCGCTGGGGCTGCAACAGCCCGGTGATACAGCGCAGGATCGTGGACTTGCCCGAGCCCGACGGGCCGATGATCGACACCGCCTGGCCGCGCAGCACCTCAAGATCGATGCCCTTGAGCACCGGGTTGGCGCCGAACGACAGGTGGACATCCCGCAGGCTCACCAGCGGTTCAATAGAAGGCATAGCGGCGCTCCAGGTGTTGGGTGAGACGGGAAATCGGGTAGCAATAGGCAAAGAACAGCACCAGCAGGCTGAGGTAGATCACCACGGTAAAACCGGTCATGTTCACGGTGTTGCTGGCAATCTGCGCGGTGTCGATCACGTCATGCACGCCCACCAGCGACGCCAGCGCGGTGCCCATGGTGACTACTGCGTAGAGGTTCATCCACGGCGGCAACATGCGCTTGAAGCACTGCGGCAGGATGATCGAACGGAACAGCTGGCCACGGGTGAACGCCAGCGAACGCGCGGCTTCCCACTGGGTGCTGGGGATCGAGCCGATGGCGCCGCGAAAGATTTCCGCGACGTTGGCGCTGGCCGGCAGCGCCAGGCCTATCGTGACCTTGATCCAGTCGGGAAACGACACGTAGCTGCTGCCGATATGAATCTCGAACGGAAACACGTAGGTGGTGAAATAGATCAGTACCAGCCACGGCGCATTGCGAAATACCTGGACCCACAGCCGCGCGACAGCCGCCAATGGCGATAGCGCCAGCGCGCCGATCAACAGGCCCAGCACCGAACCAATGCCAATCGCCAACAGGCTGATGAGGATGTTCTGGCCAAAGCCTGCAACCAGCGCCGGCGACCATTGCAGCAAGGCCGACAGCACCGGGAATGAATCAATGGCCATAGCCGGGCATCCTCAGGCGCGCTTCGAGCCAGCGCCCCACACAATTGACGATAAAACTCAGCAGGCCGAAGAAGCTCAGGATCAGGATCATCAGCTCCAGCACGTTGTCGCTCTGGGTCCAGATCATGATCGCGGCATAGGTGATGTCACCCACCGCAATCGCCGAGGCCACGGCGGTCATCTTCACCAGGTCGATCAGGTTGTTGATCAGCGACGGCAAGGCAAAACGCAGGGCCAGCGGCAATTGCACATTCCACAATAATTGACGGCTGCTGAAGGCCAGCGAACTGGCGGCTTCCAGGGTCACGGCGGGCACCGCCTCGATGCCGGCGCGCAGGGCCTCGGCATGGAATGCGCCCTTGTGCAGGGAGATGACAATCACCACCCAGGCGAACGGCGTGAGCGGGTTGGCCGCGCCGACCGCCTGGGTCAGCAGCATGTTCAGCACCAGGAACGCGCAGTACAGCTGCACCAGGGTCGGCGTGTTACGCGTGACCTCGATAAACACCCGCGCCGGCTTGGCCAGCCACGGGTTACCCGACGTCAGCATCGCCGCCAGGCTGATACCCGCGAGCAGGCTGCCGATAATGGTGAACAGGCACAGCAGCCCCGTGGTCAGCGCGCCCTGCACCAGCGTGCCGCGCTGATAGGCATCGAGCAGAAAGTTGTAGTTCAGGCCGATACCGGCAGCCCAGTGGACGAACAGCTCCATCATCGCAGCTTCCCGCAGGCGGTCGCGATCCGCCGCCCTGCTTCGGCGACACTCTCGGTCGCGGTGGCAATCGACAGGCGAAACCACGGCGACAACCCATAGGCGCTGCCTGCCACCCCGGCCACGCCCTCCTCCAGCAACCAGGCGACCACGTCGCCGTCGTTGTCGATGCGCTGGCCATCGGGACGAGAACACCCCAGCAGCCCGGCGCAACGCACGAAGACGAAGAAGCCGCCCTGGGGTTCCAGCACTTGCAGACCGTCGACGTTTTCCAGCGCGGCGACCAGGATGTCCCGGCGCAATTGATACGCCGCAACCTGCTCGGCGAGAAAATCCAGCCCGCCGGTGTACGCCGCCAACGCCGCCGCCTGGCCAACCGAAGAAGCACCGGAGGTCGATTGCGATTGCACCACTGCCATGGCGTCGGTGAGGGTTTTCGGCCCCGCGCCAAAGCCGATGCGCCAGCCGGTCATGGCGTAGGTCTTGGACACGCCGCCCACCAGCAGGCACCGGTCCTGCAGGTCCGGAGCGACGTTCAACAGGCTCTGGGCCGGGCGACCGTCGAAGCGGATGTGTTCATACAGTTCATCCAGCAGCACCAGCACCTGGGGATGGCGACGCAGCACCGCGGCCAACGCCTGCAGCTCGGTGGTGCGGTACACCGCGCCACTGGGGTTGCCCGGGCCGTTGAGAATCAGCCAGCGCGTGTGCGCACTGATGTGCTGTTCCAACTGGGCCGGCAGCAGCTTGCAGCCCTGCTCCAGGCCGCATTCGATCAAGACCGGCTCGCCCCCGTTGAAGCGCACGCTGTCGGGAAATGACGGCCAGTACGGCGTCGGCACCAGCACTTCATCGCCGTCATCCAGGGTGGCGGCGAAAGCGTTGAAGATGATCTGCTTGGCGCCGTTGGCGATCACAATCGACGCCAGCGGATAATCCAGGTGGTTTTCGGCGGCCAGCTTGCGCTGCACTGCCACGCGCAAGGCCTTTACGCCCGGCGTCGGCGTGTACTTGGTGGCACCGGCAGCGATGGCCGCATAGGCGGCCTGCTTGATGTGCTCCGGGGTGTCGAAGTCCGGCTCGCCGGTGGTGAGGTCGAGGATGTCACGACCGGCCTCCCGCAGTTCGGTGGCGCGGGACTTGGCGGCGGCATTGGCGGACAGCGACACTCGCTGCACGCGCCGGGACAGGCGTACGGTCATGGCTGCACCTCGAGGACTTTGCCGGGATTGAGCAGGTTGTGCGGGTCCAGCGCCTGCTTGATGCGGCGCATCAGGTCCAGTTCCACCGCGCTTTTATAGCGACCCAGCATGCCCACCTTGCGCTGGCCGATGCCGTGCTCGGCACTGATCGAGCCGCCATGCGCGTGGGCGCTGTCGTGCACCATCGCGCTCAACTCGACGTACTGCGCCATGTGCGCCTCCACCGTCGAATCGAGAGGATGCGCCACGTTGTAATGCAGGTTGCCGTCGCCGAGGTGGCCGAAGGTGAAGTTGCGCACGCCGGGGAAATGCTGCTGGAGCACGGCATCCGTGTGCGCGACGAAGGCCGCCACCTGGGAAATCGGTACCGAGATATCGTGCTTCATATTGCGCCCAGCGCGCTTTTGCGCCTCGCTCATGTTCTCGCGCAGCAGCCACAGTGCTTCGCTTTGCGCCAGGCTTTCGGCAATCAGCGCGTCTGCGATCAAGGCCTGCTCGAAGGCTTCACCAAGCACGCGTTCAAAGGCTTCGCGGGCATGCTGTTCGCCGTGGTTGTCGGAGAGTTCGATCAAGGCAAACCACGGCTGGCTCGCGCCCTTGAACGGCTGCGGGCCGTCCGGGAACTGCTCGCGCAGCAACGCCAGGCAATCGGCGCTGAGCAATTCGAAGGCCGTGAGATTGGCGCCAAAACCGGCGCGGGCGTGGGACAGGAACGCCACGGCCTGGGCCAGTTGATCAAAGGCCAGCAACGCGGTGGCCTGGGCCAAGGGCTGCGGGAACAGCTTCAGGGTGGCCGCGGTGATAATACCGAGCGTGCCCTCGCTGCCGATGTACAAATCGCGCAGGTCATAGCCGGTATTGTCCTTGCGCAGACCGCGCAGGCCGTGCCAGATCTCGCCTTCGGCGGTCACCACCTCCAGGCCCAGGGTCAACTCACGGGTGTTGCCGTAACGCAGCACGGCCGTGCCGCCGGCATTCGTGCCGAGGTTGCCGCCAATCGTGCAACTGCCCTCGGCACCGAGGCTCAGGGGGAACAGGCGACCGGCAGCGCGGGCCACGTCCTGCACGTGTTGCAGGATGCAGCCGGCTTCCACCGTGAGGGTGTCATTGTCGGTATCGACCTGGCGCACGCGGTTCATGCGGTCGAGCAGCAGCAACACCGAACGCCCGCTGGCATCCGGCGTGGCACCGGCCATCAGGCCGGTGTTGCCACCCTGCACCACGATCGGCGCCTTCAACGCCACGCAGGCGCGCACCACCGCCGCCACTTCCTCAGTGTTCGCCGGATGCACTGCCGCAATCACCTGCCCGGTGTAGCGCCCCTGCTTGTCGGTGAGGTACTGCGCCGCCTCGTCATTGCGGTGTACATGGGCCGCGCCGAGCAGTTGTTGCAAGGTGGCGAACAACGCATCACTCATGGCTGTAGTGCTCGTGCAGGTCGCGCAGGGCCTGGGACGGCGCCATGCCGGTACGCTCGCCGAGGGCGATCAGGAAGCCGCTCTTGTGCCAGTCGCGCACAATGGCATCGAGCTTGGCCTGGGTGTCGTGTTCGCCCTTGCGAATCCAGATCACCGATTTGGACGGGATCAGGTCGCCCGGCAACGGAATCTCATAACCGGCCCACTCGGCATCGCTGAGCAATGCGTGCATGGTCGGGCTGACGTGCACCGCCGCCACGCAGCCATTGCCGCGCAGCGACAACAGCGATTCTGACTGGCTGCGGAACGCCTTGATCTGCGCGCCGTAGGTCTCCTGCAGTGGCTTGATGAAGTTGCTGCCCTGGGACACGCACACCGGCTTGTCCTTGAGGTCGGCCCACTGGGTGATGCCCGCGCCCTTGCGAATCAAGGCCGCGCCGCCGACTTCTTCATACGGCGTCGGCACGTAGTCGAGAATCTCGGCGCGCTCTTCGGTGAACTGCATATTGGCGATCAGGATGTCGACCTTGCCCTGCTGCAGGAACTGCACGCGGTTGGGCGCCAGCACCGAGACTGTCCTGGTCTCGACGCCCAGCGCCTGGCCGATGCCCTTGGCCAGTTCGACGTTGTAGCCCAGGTGCTCGCCGGTCTTCGGGTCGAGGGTGCCGAACGGCGGACCACTGAGGATCACACCGACGCTGATGGCGTGGCGCTGCTGGATCTTGTCGAGGGTAGCGTCGGCGTGTGCGAAGCCGGCGCACAGGGCCAGGCCGAGTGCGGCCAGGGTTTTGATCTGCATGCTCAGGCGCCCTTGAACTGGTTTTGCAATTCCACCAGGGCCGGCGACGCCGGGCTGATGCGGTTGCGGGTCTGGGCGTCGATCAGCCAACCACTGCGGTGCAGTTCCTTGACGATCGGGTCGAGCTTGGCCTGGGTATCGTTTTCGCCGCGACGGGTCCAGATCACCGACGGTGCCGGGTTGAGTTCCGGGCTGATCGCGCGGTAATCCTTCCATTCGGCGCTGTCGTTGATCAGCGGGTTGATCAGCGTGGAGTCATGCACCGCCGCCACGCAGTTGTTGCCACGCAGCGCCAGCAGTGATTCGGAGGAGCTCTTGAACGCCTTGATCTGCGCGCCGAACTCGGTCAGCGGCTTCACATAACTGCTGCCCTGGGAGGTGCAGACGGGCTGGTCCTTGAGGTCTTCCCAACGGGTGATCTTGCTGTCCTTGAGCACTGCGGCGGTGCCGCCGATGCGGTAGAACGGGGTCGGGACAAAACCGAGGATTTCACCGCGCTCGGCGGTCCACTCCATGTTGGCGATCAGCAGGTCGACCTTTCCCTGTTGCAGGAACTGCACGCGGTTGGCCGGCAACACCGGCACCAGTTGCACCTGGGCCTTGAGTTGACGACCCAGCTCGTTGGCCAGGTCGACGTTCAAGCCCTTGGGCTGTTGCGTGGCCGGGTCGATGCTGCCGAACGGCCCGCCGGACAACAGCACGCCGACCACCAGCACATGGCGCTGCTCGATCTTGTCCAGGGTCGCATCGGCCTGCGCCGCCACACTGCCGCCCAGGGCGATCATCGACCCAAGGGCCACCGGCAACCATTTCTTCAACATCATTGGACTTCCCCCTGGCTAATGATCGGCGTACCCCGACCTGATGGAGGGGCATGCTAGGGAGTGTGCAGGGGCAACGGAAATGCAAATATCTCATATCGTTATAACTTGCCGTATCAGCACGACCTGCAGTTTCGGCATAACCCATGATTTACTGGGCGCGGTAAAAATCTGCTTCACGCATACATAAATATCTGTAATGTTTAACTTCACACCCTTGATGTAAAACCGTCCCTGGAACCGGCCATGTCGACCCTCGACCTTGAACTCCTGCGCACCTTTATCGCCGTGGTCGACCACCACAGCTTCGCCGAAGCCGGCACGCACCTGTCTCGCACCCAATCGTCCGTGACCCAGCACATGCAGCGGCTGGAGCAGCAAGTGGGGGTCAGCCTGTTCGAGAAGCGCGGCCGGCAGAAACAGCTGACCGAGCCGGGCCTGCAACTGCTGCGGCATGCGCGGCAGATGCTGTCGCTGAATGACGACGCGCTGAATTCGCTGCGCGAAAGCAGCCTGAGCGGCGTGCTGCGCATCGGCTCGCCGCACGATATCGCCGACACCATCCTGCCGCCGATCCTCAGCCATATCGCCCGCTCCGCGCCGCGCCTGCGCCTGGAAATCGATGTGGGCCGCAGCCCGTTCCTGATGGATGACCTGCACCGCGGCAAGGTCGACATGGTGATTTCCACCCGCTCCGACCCCAACCTGGAAGGCTTCGCCCTGCGCACCTCGCCGGTGTGGTGGATCTGTTCGGCGCAGTACATTCATTCGCCCAGCGAGCCGTTGCCGCTGATCCTGGTGGATGAGCCGAGCATCTATCGGCGCTATGCGCTGGAGGCCCTGGAGCGGGCGAACATCCCCTGGCGCCAGGCGTACCTGGCGTCGAACTTGATCGGCATCAAGGCCGCCACTCGCGCGGGCCTGGGCGTGACGCCACGGAGCATGGAGATGCTCGGGCCGGACATGCGCGTGCTCGGGGAAACGGATGGATTGCCGCGCTTGCCGGAAGTGACCTACTACCTGTGGATCCGGCCGAATACGGCAAACCCGATTGCGCGCAAAGCGTATGACCTGATCCGGGGCAGCCAAGGCCTGTGAGGGAGGCCTGGCTCGGCGTGAGCGACCCTTACGCCGAAACCCTACTCCAAACTCCCTGCACTGCCTGCACCCCGCAATCGACGCTGCTCTTGCAACCCTTGGGTGCAACGCTTTTTACCTGATCGACCGGTCGACTTGTTACCCGCCCAAAGCCCGCCTGGTTTTGTAGGACATAACCTACGGATTAAGGGTTGTCCTTATACTGACATCATTACGCCATCGCTATCATCCGCCGATCTGACACCCTGCAACGGAAGCTGGCGATGCGCATTTACCTTGGGGCCTGGCTCGGCCTCGCATTGGCAACCATCGGATTGGTTGTACCTGTCCACCTGTTACCCCACGCCGGCCTGTTGCTGAGCAGCCTCGCCCTGCTCGCCCTGCGCCCGAGAAAAACCGCCAAAGCCGCTGCCGCCAGCCATTCCCAGACGCCGGTCGAATCGGCTGTGGCCCACGCCAGCGCTGGCGACTGGCAACTGATCGAGGGCGTCGCCCCCAGCTGGCGCGACAGCCTGGGGCAAACGCGGGCCTTGCTGCAAAGCAATATCGGCGAGCTGTTCCAGCGTTTCCACAACATCGCCCAACGCCTCGAACAGAGCCTCGACAATTCCAACGACGTGCTCGGCAACGGCGGCGTCGGCGAAAGCCTGCGCGATGCCAACCAGCGCCTGCACGAAGTCACCGAATCGTTTCGCGCCAGCAGCCAGCGCCAGCATGCACTGCTCGACACCATCAGCCACCTGGACAGCTACGCCAGCCAGTTGCAGCACATGGCCCGACGGGTCCAGGAGATTGCCAAGCAAACCAACCTGCTGGCACTCAATGCGGCTATCGAGGCGGCTCGGGCCGGTGAGTACGGCCGCGGTTTTTCGGTGGTCGCCGACGAGGTGCGCAAGCTTTCCACGCTGTCGGCCGAGACCGGCCTGGCCATGGATGAGAAGGTCGGCGAGATCACTCACGCGATCCAGACCACCATCGAGGCGGCCGCCGAACTGGGCACCAGCGAACAGAGCAACCTGGATTTCCTCAGCCAGTCGGTGAGCGGCGTGATGAGTCGCCTCGGCGACAACCTCAACCAGTTGTCCGACGCCTCCCACGCGCTGCAGCACGATGCCCGCGAAACCCAGCACGACATCCAGGCAATCATGGTCAGCCTGCAGTTCCAGGACCGCACCGACCAGATGCTCGAACACGTACAGAGTGACCTGCAGGACCTGCTCGACGCCATCGTCGCCAACGACCCGAGCCTGCACGACACTCCTGCCTGGCTGGACCGGCTACGTCAGCGCTTTACCACTGATGAAGAACGCCATGGCCAGCCCAAGACCCCTTCCAGCGCCGAAGTCACATTTTTCTGAGGCGACGACTTTCCAGTTAATTTCACTTTCGAGGGAGCCGAACATGGCCAAGACCATACTAATCGTCGATGACTCGCAGTCCATGCGCCAACTGGTCAAGATGACCCTCACCGGCGCCGGCCACCAGGTCCTTGAGGCCTGCGACGGGCGCGATGCACTGAGCAAGCTGACCGGGCAAAAGATCAACCTGATCATCAGCGACGTGAACATGCCAAACCTCGACGGCATCGGCCTGGTGAAAGCGGTCAAGGCGCGCAACGAATACCGCTTCACGCCCATCATCATGCTCACCACCGAAAGCGAACAGTCGAAAAAAGCCGAAGGCCAGGCAGCCGGCGCGAGGGCCTGGATCGTCAAGCCGTTCCAGCCGCAGAACCTGTTGGCGGCCGTCGAAAAGTTGATGGGCTGAGCCCATGTTCACGCTGACCCCTTCCGCTTTCGGCGGCCCGACGCGCATTTGTATCGACGGTGACCTGAGCATTTATCAGGTCAGCGAGGCGCGTGATGCCTTTGTCGCGCTGTTGCCGCTCAATGCCGACGCCTGGCAGCTTGACCTGGCCGGCATCGGCGATTTCGACAGCGCCGGCCTGCAATTGCTGCTGGTGATGCAACGCGCACTCAGCCAGGGCGGTAGCCCGGTCACCGTGGTCGATGCCGCCCCGGCCGTGCGCGAAACCCTCGCACTGCTGCGCCTGGAATCACTGTTTCCCAACGCTCGGATCGAGGATTGACCATGCTCACTGGCGAACAGTGGAACCAATTGCTCCAGGGCTTCCTGAGCGAAGGCCGGGACTTGCTCAAAGATGCCGAAGACAGCCTGCTTCAACTGGAAACCGCGCCCGAAGACAGCGACGCGGTCAACGGCTTGTTCCGCGCCGTACACACGTTGAAGGGCTCGGCGGGTATTTTCTCGCTGACACCGCTGGTCAATCTCACCCATCACCTTGAAAGCCTGCTGATGCAAGTGCGCGACGGCCAGCGCACGCTCAATGAAGACCTCACCTCGTTGATGCTGCGCTGCATGGACGAACTGCGGCGGATGCTTGAAGCCGTCGACCCCGCCACCGGCGAGATGCACACCGACCTGGCCCAACAGGCGCTGTTGCTCGACGCCCTGGCCCAGGCGCGTGGCTTGAGTGACGACACGCCCGTCGTCGACAGCGTGCCGGCCGTACCGACTATCGGCGCCAATGCGCAACTCTGGCAACTGTCGATCGACTTCAGCGAGGCGCTGTTGCGCAACGGGTTCGACCCGGCGGCCTTCCTGCGTTACCTCAGCCGCCTGGGCGAAATCGTCACCCTGCACACCCGCACCGATCGCCTGCCGGGCCTCGACAGCTTCGACCCCGAAGCCTGTTACCTGGGCTTTACCTTGACCCTGCGCAGCGCCGCGAGCCGCGAGGAGATCGCCGACGTCTTCGACTTCATCGTCGACTTCTGCACCCTCACCCTCGAACCTTACGCCGAGCCTGCGCCCACCCTGGCCGCGCCCGCCGAAAAAAAATCGCCCGCCCGCGACCGCCGTCCGCAAGACACCAGCATGGTCAAGGTCCCTGCGCACAAGCTTGATGAGCTGATCAACCTGGTTGGCGAGCTGGTCATCAGCACCGCCGGTGCGCAGATGCAGGCCAAACGCACTGGCGACAATGCGTGTATTGAAAGCGCCTTGGCCGTGCATCAGCACGTCGAGCAGATCCGCGACAGCGCGCTGAAACTGCGCATGGTCGAAGTCGGTGAAACCTTCAACCGCTTCCACCGCGTGGTCCGCGATGTCAGCAAGCAACTGGGCAAGCACATCCAGCTGGGCATCCGTGGCGGCGACACCGAGCTGGACAAAACCGTGATCGACAAGATCGCCGACCCGCTCACCCATTTGGTGCGCAATGCTATCGACCATGGCATCGAGTCGGCTGCCGAACGCCTCGCAGCCGGCAAGCCCGCCGAGGGCAACCTGCAGCTCAACGCCTACCATGACTCCGGCATGATCGTGCTGGAAATCAGCGACGACGGGCGCGGCCTGAATACCGCGCGGATTCGCGAAAAAGCCATCGGCAAAGGCCTGATCGAGGCCGAGGCGGTGCTCAACGAGGCCGCGATTCACCGGCTGATTTTCGAAGCCGGCTTTTCCACCGCCGAACAGGTGTCCGACCTCTCCGGGCGCGGCGTTGGCATGGACGTGGTGCGCAGCGCCATCGAGCAATTGCGCGGCAGCATCGAGATCGAGTCGCAGCAAGGCCTGGGCTGCACCTTCCGGATTCGCCTGCCGCTGACCCTGGCGATCATTGACGGCTTTCACGTGGGCGTGGGCCAGGACAGTTTTGTCATCCCGCTGGACATGGTCACCGAATGCATGGAGGCCAGCGCCGCGTCGCTCACCAGCCAGTACGGCTACCTCAACCTGCGCGGCACGCCGCTGCCGTGCATCGCCCTGGATCAACACTTCGGGCTGCCCGCGAGCACTGCCCGGCGCCGCAATATCGTGGTGGTCAGCCAAGGCCGGCAGCACGCCGGATTGATCGTCGACCACCTGCTGGGCGAGCTGCAAACCGTGATCAAGCCACTCGGCCAGATGTTCCAGCACCTGCGCGGGATCAGTGGCTCGACCATCCTCGGCTCCGGGCAAGTGGCGCTGATCCTGGATGTGCCCAGCCTGTTCCGACAGCTGCAAGCCCCTGCCGCCCTCGACGTATCCCTTTTAGAACCCCTTGCCTAGCCTTTTCAGGAGAAACCGCATGCAATTTGTTCGCAACATGAAGATAGGCATCCGACTCACCGCCGGTTTTCTGGTGGTCGTCGCGTTGACCGCGATCATCGGGTTTATCGGCATCCGCAACCTCGAACAGGTGAATGGCCTGTCCGACCGCATGTACGAGCTGGACGTCACGGGCTTGAGCACCCTGCAGGAAGCCAATATCCAGCTGATCGTCGCCGGCCGCTCGATGCGCCAGAGCCTGTTGTCGACCAACCACGCGGCGCGTGAGCAGGCGGCGAACCAGGCCAAGGCCGCGCTGGATAAAACCCGCACGCTGATCAACAGTGCACGCGCCAGCTTTATCACCAAGGAAGGCATGGCGCAGATCGACCAGCTGGAAACGCCGCTCAAGGACTACGAAAACCTGGTGCACCAGGTATTGACCCTGCATCAGCAATCCAGCCAGTTGCAGGAGACCAGCGACGTCACCGACCTGCTGCCCAAGGCCGTGGTCAGCGGCGAGCAGATCGACCGCCTGATCGGCGAAGTCAGCCGCTACAAACAGGAGCGCGCCAAAGAGGCCAATCAGCAAATCTCCGATATCGCCGACCGCTCGCGCCTGCAAATGATCGCGCTGGTCCTCGCCGCCACGCTGTTTGGCGTAGTCATTGGCATGCTGGTCACGCGCAGTATCACCAAGCCGCTCAACGGTGCGGTGGCCGCCGCCAACCGCATGGCTGCCGGCGACCTGAGCCAGGACCTGCAGGCAGACAGCCGCGATGAAACCGGCCAGTTGCTCGCGGCCATGCAAAACATGACCGAGCGCCTGCGCAGCATCCTCGGAGACGTGCGCAGTTCCGCCGACTCACTCTCCTCGGCCTCCGAACAAGTCAGCTCCACCTCGCAGTCACTGAGCCAGGCCGCCAACGAACAGGCGGCCAGCGTCGAGCAGACCAGCGCCTCGGTCGAGGAAATGTCGGCGTCGATCGCCCAGAACACTGAAAGCGCAAAAATCACCGACGGCATTGCCGGCAAAGCCGCCAACGACGCGGTGCAAGGCGGTGGCGCGGTCAGCGACACGGTGCTGGCGATGAAGCAGATTGCCGACAAGATCAGCATCATCGACGACATCGCCTACCAGACCAACCTGCTGGCGCTCAACGCCGCCATCGAAGCGGCCCGCGCCGGTGATCACGGCAAAGGTTTCGCGGTGGTCGCCGCTGAAGTGCGCAAGCTCGCCGAGCGCAGCCAGGTGGCGGCCCAGGAGATCGGTCAAGTTGCTTCCAGCAGCGTGCACCTGGCCGAACAGGCTGGCCGCCTGTTGAACGAAATCGTCCCGAACATCCAGAAAACCTCGGACCTGGTGCAGGAAATCACTGCCGCCTCGCAGGAACAAAGCAGCGCCGCCGGGCAGATCAATATTGCCATGGGCCAGATGAACCAAATCACCCAGCAAAACGCCGCCGCCTCGGAAGAGCTTGCCGCCACCGCCGAAGAAATGAACGCCCAGGCCGGACAATTGCAGGAGCTGATCGGCTTCTTCCGCTTCGAACAGGACGGCCCCGCACTCAAGCGTGGCCTGCCGCGCAGCCAGGACAACTACCCCAGCGCGTCGCCAAGCTGGTCCAAGGGCAGGACGACGGTCGATGAAGGCCAGTTCGTCAGTTTCAATTGAGCACCGCGCCCATGACTTCTCTTGCCAACCAACGTTTTCAAACCGTCGACTCACTGGCCGAACCCCTGAGCATCCAGCACTTGTCGTTTCGCGTGCGTGACGCGGACTATGCGCTGCCGATCGAATTGGTGCGCGAGATCATCGAATACGCACAAGTGACGGCCGTGCCGATGATGCCGGCGTTTATCCATGGCGTGATCAACCTGCGCGGCAATGTCGTGCCGGTGCTGGACCTGGCTGCGCGCTTTGGCTTCGAGCTGACCCGCGCGGGCAACCGCACCTGCATTGTCATCATCGAACTGGCCTTGAGCGACAGCACCCAGGCCATCGGCCTGGTCGTGGATGCCGTCGACGCGGTGCTCGATATCGACCCGCAGCAGGTGGTCGCACCGCCGCCGTTCGGCGCCGGGATCCGCACCGATTTCATCGCCGGCATGGCCCGCAATGAACAAGGTTTCACGATCATTCTCGATATCGCCCAGGTATTGTCGCTGGATGACATCGCGCAATTGAGCCTTGCCGTCACGAACGGCCTTTGAATGTCTGCACTTTTAACCCTGCCGAAACTCGCCGAACACGAGTTTCGCCGCTTGCAGAAACTCATGGCCGAGGCGTCGGGCATCCAGTTGGCGCCCAACAAACGCCCGCTGGTCGCCGGCCGCCTGATGAAGCGCCTGCGCCACTATCGGCTGGGCAGCTACGCTGATTACTTGCAGTTGCTCGACAACCCGTTGTTCATCAAGGAGCGGCGGCTGGTGGTGGATTTGCTCACCACCAACGAAACGTACTTTTTTCGTGAGCATCCGCACTTCGATTTCTTCGGCGAATGGTTGGCCCGCCAGCGCGGACCGCAGAAGATCTGGAGTGCCGCCTGTTCCTCCGGCGAAGAGCCTTACAGCCTGGCAATGGTTGCCAGAGAAAACGCGCGTACGCAGGACTGGTCCATCGTCGCCAGCGACCTGAGCCAAAGCATGCTCGCACGGGCTCGCGACGGCATCTATGACATGGCCCAGGCCAAGTATTTTCCCGAGGGTTGGCTCAAGCGCCATTGCCTGAACGGCGTCGGCGACATGAGCGGGCGATTTCGCGTGCAGGCCGCGCTGCGCGAGCGCATCACCCTGCGCGAGATCAACCTTACGCAACCGCTGCCAGAGGCACTCGGGCCTTTCGACGTGATCTTTTTGCGCAACGTACTGATCTATTTCAACAACGAAGAGAAACAGCGGATTGTCCGGCGCCTGATTACCCAACTGCGCGTCGGCGGCCTGCTGTTTATCGGGCACGCGGAAAGCATCCACGGCTTTGATCTGCCGATGCGCCTGACCTGCCCTTCGGTCTACGAGCTTTTATGAAACCTTCGATATTCCTGCACCCCGGCGATTACTTCTTCGGGACCCACGACGGCGTGGTCACCACCTTGCTCGGCAGTTGCGTCGCGGTGGTGCTGTGGCACCCACACCGACGGCTGCTGGCGGTCTCGCACTTCCTGCTGCCCAACGATCCGGGCGCAGGCACACGCCTGGACACCCGTTACGGCGAGTCCGTGTTCAAGCGCATCCACGCCGACATGGCCCGCCACGGCACACAACCTACGGAGTACCGCAAGGGCATTTTCGGCGGTGGCAGCCTGGTGCGCTTCGAAGGCAACCCACGGAGCAGGGTCGGCGCCGGCAACAGCGCTTTTGCGCGTGAACAGTTCAGCCTGCGCAATTGGTCAGTCGACGCCTGGGACCTCAACGGCGACCATTACCGCCGCCTGCAGGTCAACGGCCGCAGCGGTGCAATCGAGTGCCTGCGCAACGGCCTGCCGTCGCCGCCGGTACGGAGCCTGCCGCGATGATCAAGGTGTTTATCGTCGACGACTCGGCGCTGGTGCGCCAGGTGCTCACCAGTTGCCTGGCCAGCCACCCACGGATCACGGTCATCGGCCAGGCGGCCGACCCGCTCTACGCCATCGAAAAAATGCGCCGCGACTGGCCTGACGTGCTGGTGCTCGACATCGAAATGCCGCGCATGGACGGCCTGACCTTCCTGCGCCAGATCATGCGCGAACGCCCGACGCCGACCATCATCTGCTCGACGCTGACCGAGCAGGGCAACAGCGTCGCCGTCGAGGCACTGTCGGCCGGCGCCGTGGGGGTATTCACCAAGGCGCGGCTGGGGCTCAAGCAAAGCCTGGAAGCGCTGTCGGCCGAGTTGATTCGCAAGATCGAGGACGGCGCCAAGACCCGTCCACGCGCCCTGCCCGCGACGGTGACGGCGCCTGGCGAGGACAGCCGGATTGCATCGGTCAACCGGCTGCGCACCACCGAAAAAGTCGTCGCGCTCGGCTGTTCCACCGGTGGCACGCAAGCCCTCGAATTTGTCTTGCGCCAATTGCCACGTGACTGCCCGGGGATTGTCATCGTTCAACACATGCCGGAAAAATTCACCGCCGATTTTGCCCGGCGCCTGGACAAGCTCTGCCAGATCGAAGTGCGCGAGGCCAGGCATCTGGATCGGGTGCACAGTGGCCTGGCATTGTTGGCCCCCGGCGGCTTGCATATGCAACTCAAGCGCAGCGGTGCGCACTACCAGGTCGAGGTTGTGGACGGCCCGCCGGTTAACCGGCATAAACCTTCGGTAGACGTGCTGTTTCGTTCGATCGCCAGGCATGCCGCGCCCAGCGCCTTGGGCATGATCATGACCGGCATGGGCGACGACGGCGCGCGCGGGCTGCTGGCAATGCGTGAAAATGGCGCGCAGACCATCGCCCAGGATGAAGCCAGTTGCGTGGTCTTTGGCATGCCCAAGGAAGCGATCAAACTGGGCTCGGCCCAAGCCGTTGAACCGTTGAATAAATTCTCCCGCTTGATCCAGGAGTTTGGCGATAACGCGCGCCACGGCTGAAAAGTCTTCACACTCTGCGACCTGCGCGTTAACCCCTGTAGACACGGACGCTACACAGTAAATTACAGCAGCGAGATCAACGCTGCCTCTTGTCTCTGCGATTTGGGCTGAAGCCTATGCGTTGTCGAATCCTTGTAGCGAATGTATATCCCCTGTTACGTGCCGGCCTGCGTGCACTCCTGGAGCAAAAAGAGCCCTACGAAGTCATCGCGGAAGCCGACAATGAGAGCACCACCCTCGAACTCGCCTCGAGCCTGCAACCGGACATTATTGTGTTCGACATGGATATCGAACGGGTTGCCTGCATGAAACTGCTCAAGAGCCTGTCGATCAGCGCGCCGGCCAGCCGCATCCTGATGATCTCGACCCACAAGGATTCCAGCTTCGTGATGCAGTGCCTGCAACTCGGCACCAAGGGCTATCTATTGAAAAGTGCCAGCGTGCTTGAGCTCGAACTCGCGCTGGAGGCGCTCAAGAGCGGCGGCCAGTACCTGTCGGTGCCGGTTGTGTCGTTGGTGGTCAGCCAGGCCGTCAAGCAGACTCGCGAGGAAACCAAGCCCATCTCGCACTCGAAACTGACCGTGCGCCAACTGGAGATACTCCGGTTGATCGCTCGCGGCGAAACCACGCGCAATATTGCCCAAGGCCTGCGGTTGAGCATCAAGACGATCGAGGCACATCGCTCGCAGATCATGCATCGCCTGCACATCCATGATGTCGCCAGCCTGGTGATGTTTGCGGTACGCGAAGGGATCGTGCAGATAAACGACTAAGACCGGCCTCCCCGACCGGCGATCCGGCTCCGCAACGCACGACCCGCGCTCTGCACTTCAACGCCGCCCCACAGGCGCTACGCCTGATCATGTCCCAGGCCACTTGTCCATTCATGCCCCTGTTGGTTCGCCTGGCTACCCGCGAAAATGGCGCCTCTCTTGCGTGCCACCAGGAACTGCCCATGCCTTCTCGTCTCAACAATGCCCCCGCCACTTGCGCCAGCCAGGCGCGCCAGGAGCACTTCAACCATGCATGAGTCTGTCAAGTTCGTAGCGATGCAAACCGAGGCCGATTGCATCGCCAGCTTTGCGCTGATGCAGCAACTGCGCCCTCACCTCACCGACGCCAGCGCCTTCGCCGCGCAGGTCCAACGGCAACGGCAAAACGGCTACCACCTGTTGGCCGCGCGCGAGCACGGCAAGGTGATTGGCCTGGCCGGCTACCGGCTGACGGAAAACACCCTGTATGGCCGGTTTATCTACGTCGATGATTTAGTCGTGGACGCCGCCCTGCAGCGTCGACGCCTGGGCGAACAACTGCTCGAGCGGGTCCGCGAAGAAACCCGCGCCCGTGGCTATCGCTGGTTGGTGCTGGACACCGGCATGCACATGGCCCTGGCTCAGCGTTTCTATTTCCGCCAGGGCCTGTTGCCGCTGGGCATGCATTTCTCCCAGGACCTGAGCCAATGACCCGCGCCCTGTTGCTGAGTTTCAGCCCGCATGGCAAGGCGGCGCAGACCTTCAAGCTGGCCCGTGCCCTGCTGCGCGACCTGGTACCGGACGCCGCAGTGACGGAGCGCGACTATGGCGGCCAGGCCCTGCCCCCGCTGAGCCGCGAATACGCCAACGCCCTCACCACCCCGGGCGGCTTGAGCGGCAGCGCCACCGCGCGGTCTGAGGAGTTGATCGTCGAGCTGGAGGCCTGCGACCTGCTGGTCATCTGCACCCCCGTGCATAATTTCAGCGTGCCGGCGGCGCTCAAGAGCTGGATCGACCATGTGGTGCGCATCCAGCGCAGCTTCACGGTGAATGCGCAGTTCGAAAAAGTCGGCTTGCTCAAGGACCGCCGCACCTTTGTGCTGGTCAGTTCCGGCAATGCCCGCAAGGGCCATGAGCCGGACTTCCTGACGCCGTACATGCACGCCATCCTCGCCACGGTGGGCATCCACACGGTGGATTTCATCTACCTGGGCGCGATGGTGCGTGGCGCGGAAGCGGTCAACCGCGCGGTGGATCTCGCCCACCGGCAACTGTCCGAGGCAATCAGCTCTGGCCTATAAAAATAATGGCGCTAGAATCAGCGCCATTCTTGCGCCCGCCTCCCTGACACGAGCCTCCCATGAGCTTTGATTTCGACACGATCCACCCCCGCCTCGGCACCGGCAGCACCAAGTGGAACCGTTATCCGTCCGACGTTTTGCCGATGTGGATCGCCGACATGGATATCGCCGCGCCACCTGCGGTGCTGCAGGCGCTGCGCGCGCGCCTCGACCAGCAGATCCTCGGCTACAGCGTGGCCGGTCCGGATGTGCGCGAAGCCATCGTCGCCGACCTGTGGGCCAAGTACGCCTGGCGCGTGCAACCGGAAGAACTGCTGTTTTTACCCGGCGTCGAACCGGGCTTCAATATGGCGCTGCACGCCTTCGTGCAGCCTGGCCAGCCGGTGGTGCTGCAGACCCCCAACTATCGCCCGATCCGCCTGGCGCCGGGGCACTGGAACCTGCCGCGTATCGAAGTGCCATTCGAATTGGTCAACGGTGAATACCTGACCCCACTGCCGGCACTGCGCCAGGCGCTCGACGGCGCCGGCGCACTGCTGTTGAGCAACCCGCACAACCCGATGGGCAAAGTCTTCCCGCGCGAAGAACTGCTGGCCGTGGCCACTGCCTGCCTGGAACACGGCGCGCTGATCATCAGCGACGAGATTCACGCCGAGCTGTGCTTCGACGGCCGCCGCCACATCCCCACCGCCAGCCTCAGCCCCGAGATCGCCCAGCGCACCATCACCCTGATGTCGGCGAGCAAGGCCTATAACGTCGCCGGCCTGAAGACCTGCTTTGCCGTGGTGCAGAACGCCGAGATTCGCGAGCGCTTCAACCAGGCGCGCTGCGGCATGGTCGACAGCGTCAGCCCCCTGGGCCTGGAGGCCACCCGCGCCGCCTACAGCCAGTGCGGCGAATGGCTGGAGGCGCTGGTCGAGTACCTGCAAGCCAACCGCGACTACCTGCTCGACGCGGTCAACACGCGCCTGCCCGGCGTCGTCATGCACGCCCCGCAGGGCACCTACCTGGCCTGGCTGGATTGCAGCGCCCTGGGGCTGGACGACCCGCAGCAGTTCTTCCTCGAACACGCCAAGGTCGGCCTGAGCGCGGGGATCGAATTCGGCGACGACAGCCAGCAGTTCGTGCGCCTGAACTTCGGCTGCCCACGCTCGATGCTCGAAGAGGGCCTGCAACGCATGGAGCATGCCTTGCATCACCGCCGGGGCTGATTCACGACGTTGACGGTACGCAAAAAAATGTGGGAGCGGGCTTGCTCGCGAATGCACCGGGACAGTTAACGATGGGTTGACTGACACACTGCTTTCGCGAGCAAGCCCGCTCCCACATTTGTACGGGGTTCACAATTTGGCGATGGACACTTCGGTGGACTTCACAAACGCAATCACTTCACTGCCGACCTTCAATTCCAGATCGCGCACCGAGCGGGTGGTGATCACCGAAGTGACGATACCCGACGCGGTTTGCACGTCGATTTCGGACACCACTTCGCCCAGCAGGATCTCCTTGATCAAGCCCTTGAACTGGTTGCGCACGTTGATCGCTTTAATGGTCATGTCGGGTTTCCTTTTGGCTGTTGGGTCAATCCGCACGAATGCGCAGGCCCTCAAAATGCGCTATCACGGAGAACATTAAAAGGAATAAATAACTCTTTATTTATATGATTTAGAAATATAGCAACTGTTCGCCTGCCAACAGTGGTTCAACAAACTGCTGCACCCACCAACAGCCTGATCCGTCCAAACCCCAGCAAATCCGGCCCCGCGCAAGATGGCACAGAGACTGCATATTCCTATAAAGCATGATGGAACATGCCATCTCAGTTTTCTGAATATAAGAAAAGCCTTCTCTCAACGCCTTGTCCGGAGCTGTTCCATGAAACCTTTGACCCACCGTCTACTCGGCGCCTGTGCCCTCGCCCTGTGCCTGCAATCGCCGGCCTTCGCCGCCGAGACCGACCCGGCCGAAGTCAACCTCGACTACGCCTACTACTCCCCCGTCAGCCTGGTGCTGAAACACTTCGGTTGGCTCGAACAAGCCCTGCCCAAGAGCAAAGTCGGCTGGGTCCTGAGCCAGGGCAGCAACCGTTCCCTGGAGTACCTCAACAGCGGCGGCGTGGACTTCGCCTCCTCCGCCAGCCTCTCGGCAGTGTTGAGCCGCGCGAATGGCAGCCCGATCAAATCGGTGTACGTCTACAGCCGCGCCGAGTGGACCGCCCTGGTGGTGCGCAAGGACTCGCCGTTCAAGAGCGTGACCGACCTCAAAGGCAAGAAAATCGCGGCCACCAAAGGCACCGACCCGTACCTGTTCACCCTGCGCAGCCTGCAATTGGCCGGGCTGAAAAAAGACGATGTCGAGTTGGTCCACCTGCAGCATCCGGATGGCCGCACCGCGCTGGAAAAAGGTGACGTCGATGCCTGGGCCGGTCTCGACCCGCACATGGCCGCCAGTGAAATCCAGGCCGGCTCGCGCCTGCTCTACCGCAACAAAGATTTCAACAGCTACGGCGTAGTCAGCGTCACCGAAAAATTCGCCAAGGAGCACCCACAGACCATCACCAAAGTACTCGGCGCCTATGAAAAAGCCCGCGACTGGGCAGTGAAGCACCCGGATGAATTCGCCAAGCTGCTCGCCGACGAATCCGGCCTGCCGCTGGAAGTGGCCAAGCTGCAGCTGTCACGCACCGACCTCAGCACCCCGCTGCTGAGCAGCAAGGATGTGCAGTCGTCCAAGGCCGCTGCGCCGATCCTGGTGTCCGAAGAGTTGGTCCGCAAAGGCGTGAATGTCGACCAGGTGATCGACCAGTTGATCGATACCTCGTTCGGCCAAACCCTGCCCAAGCCATAAGGGGTCTGTGATGACCAGCAAAACCCAAGCACTGCCGCTGCCTGCGCCGGTGCTCAACCCGCGCAGCGCCTGGACGCGCCGGCTCAAGGGGCTGGTGTTGCCGGTGGCGATCCTGCTGATCCTCGAAGTGGTCGTGCGGGTCGGCTGGCTGCCCTCCTACCAGATGCCGGCGCCGAGCGAAATCGCCGTGACCCTCACCGACCTGGCCGAAGGCGCGTTGTGGAAGCACATCAGCGCCAGCCTCGGCCGGGTGTTGCTGGGCTTTGCCATCGGCGCCAGCCTGGCACTGCTGTTCGCCGCCTGGGTCGGCCTCAGCCGCGAGGCCGAGGCCTATCTGGAACCGACCTTCGCCGGGCTGCGCTCGATCCCGAGCCTGGCATGGGTGCCGCTGTTGCTGCTGTGGCTGGGCATCGATGAAACCTCGAAAATCGTGCTGATTGCAATCGGCGCGTTCTTCCCGGTGTACCTCAACGGGGTGGCGGCGATCCGCGATATCGACCGCAAGCTGGTGGAGGTCGGGCAAATGTACGGCTTCAGTCGGCGCCGGCTGGTGCGGCGCATCCTGCTGCCCGCCGCCCTGCCCGGCCTGTTCACCGGCTTGCGCAGTGGCCTGAGCCTGGCGTGGATGTTCCTGGTGGCGGCCGAACTGATCGCGGCGACCAAGGGCCTGGGTTACCTGCTCAGCGATGGGCGCGAAACCTCGCGGCCGGACATCGTGCTGGCGGCAATCATCGTGCTCGCGCTGTTGGGCAAGGTCAGCGACGGCCTGCTTGCCGCGCTGGAAAAACGCTGCCTGGCCTGGCGCGATACTTTCAATGGCCAAGGAGCGCAACCATGAGCCAGCCGTTATTGGAGATTCGGGTGGAGCGTAAAAGCTTCGCCAGCACCACCGTGTTGAAAGACGTGCGCCTGGCCTTGCAACCCAGGGAAGCCGTGAGCCTGCTGGGCCCCAGTGGTTGCGGCAAGAGCACCTTGCTGCGCATCGTCGCCGGGTTGGAAAAGGACTTCCAGGGCGAACTGCGCAGCCCCGATGGCGAAGTGGCGTTCGTGTTCCAGGAACCTCGGCTGATGCCCTGGCTCACCGTGGAACAGAACATCGGCTTCAGCGACGACAGCCACTACGACAAGGCCTGGGTCGCGCAGTTGATCGAGGAAGTCGGCCTCAAGGGGTTTGCCCAGGCGCTGCCCAAGGCGCTGTCCGGCGGCATGGCGCAACGCGTGGCCATCGCACGCGGCCTGTATTCACGCCCGCAGGTGTTGCTGCTGGATGAGCCGTTCAGTGCGGTGGATGCATTCACGCGCATGAAACTGCAGGACTTGCTGCTGCAACTGGCCGCGCACCATGCCATCGCACTGCTGCTGGTGACCCATGATGTGGACGAGGCGCTGTACCTGAGTGACCGCGTGCTGGTAATGGACAACCGCCCGAGCAGCATCCGCCAGGAACTGACAGTGGAGCTACCGCACCCACGGGACCGACGCGACCCACTGCTGGCCCGGCTCAAGGTCGAGTCGCTGACTGAGCTGCAACGGGCGCATGTGATCTGACGGTGATGGAGGGAGGTGTTGCTGGTCTGTCGTGGCCACAGAGCTTTAGGTGCCTGCTGGGCTCATTGTGACTTCTGGAATTTCTGGGGCTGATGGGCTCATTGTGACCACTGGGATTTCTGGGGCTGATGAACTCATTGTGGCGAGCGGGCTTGCCCCGCGTTGGGCTGCGAAGCGGCCCCAGAACCTGACACCGAGGATTGCCTGACACACCGCATTCTGCTGGATTGGGGCTGCTGCGCAGCCCAACGCCGGGCAAGCCCGCTCACCACAATTGAAAACCCAGCAGCCATATAAAGTTCAGCGGCCTCAACAACCCACCGGGCACATAAAGTCGGCCAGGCAACCACCACCACCCCCTCAAACAGCCGTGTCCCGCGGTGCCAGGGTCACCCAATAGCGGGTGCGTGAGTGCAGCTCCAGCCCCAGCGTCGAAGCCAGCAGGCTGAGGATGCGGTCGGTGTCGTCGAGGCGGAAACTGCCGGTGACCCGCAGCGATTCCAGGCGCGGATCCCAGCGCAATACACCCGGGCGATAGCGCTCCAGTTCACGCAGAAAATCCCCCAGCGCCTGGTTCTGTGCCGTCAGCACGCCGTCGCGCCAGCCCAGTTGCAGCACATCGAACGGCACCCAGGCACCCAGCCCGCTGGCGTGCAGAGACGCTTGTTGACCGCCTTGCAGCGTCGCCAATTGCCCTTTCAGGTCGCGTACCTGCACCGCCCCCTTGAGCACCGAGACCCGGCAGCCAGAAGCCAGTTGCCGCACACACACCTCGGCCTGGCTGACGCGCAATTGGCCATAGCGGGTGTCCACGGTCAGCGCTGCCGTACCCGGCACCGTCAGCGCCAGTTCGCCGTCGACCAGGGTCACGCGGCGTTGCGCCAAGTCCACTGCTGTCGCGGTGTTGAGCTGCAGGCTGGCGCCGTCCGCCAGTGGCAGGCGCTTGCGCTCGCCGGTGGCGGTGCGCAGGTCGGCACGCCAGGCGTCGAGGGGCAACTGGCGGCTGATCAGCCAGGCCGCCGGCACCAGCGCCGCCACACCCAAAGCGCGCTTGAGAACGGCGCGACGCCCCGGTTGCGGGCGGTCGAGGCTGGCCATGGCCAGTGCCTGGGGCAAGTCACTGAAGCGCTGGCGCAGGCTTTGCGCGCGCTGCCAGGTCTGTTCGTGCTGGGGATGACTGTCGCGCCAGTGCTGCAGGGCCGCGTGATCACGCTCGGTGGCGGCGCCGGATTCCAGCAGTGCCAGCCACTGGGCGGCCGCACGCGCGACGTCACGGTTCACAGCTCCACCAGCAGGCAATGTTCATAAGCCTGGGCCATGTAGCGCTTCACGGTGCGCTCGGACACTGCCAGGCGCTCGGCGATCTCGCGATACCCCAGGCCTTCGAGCTGGCTCCACAAGAACGCGCGGCGAACCACGGCCGGCAAGCCATCGAGCAATTCATCCAGGGCCTGCAGGGTTTCCAGCACCAACCAGCGTTGTTCGGGCGACGGAACACAGGCCTCGGGCAAGGTGGCCAGGGCATTCAGGTAGGCCTGTTCGAGGCTGCGGCGCTGATGAAAATTCACCAGCAGGCGCTTGCCGACGGTCACCAGGTAAGCCCGCGGTTCCTGCATCTGCGCGATCGGCTGGGCACTCGCAAGCACCCGCAGGAACGTGTCCTGGCTCAGGTCGGCCGCATCCCAGGCATTGCCCAGGCGCCGCCGCAGCCAGCTTTCCAGCCAACTGCGATGCTCGCGGTACAGGCACGACAAAGTCAGTTCGGGGGCGTGCGTAGGGACAACAGCATCATTCATGGCGAGCAACCTGCACGGGCGCGATTATGTCTCAAATGAGATTCATTCTAATTAATATCCCGCCGCGACACCACGATCTTTTCAACCTCGCGTTTATATCGGCGCCTCGGCGTCGAACACCTGCCCGCGCCCAATCACGCTGGCAGGCGCCAACACCGCACCCGGTGCCAGCACTGCATTGGCACCGATGCGGCACTGGTCACCGAGCAACGCGCCGAACTTGTCGCACCCGGTGCGCTGCAACAGGCCTGCAACGCGCACCTGCACTTCCTTGTCATCGCGCTCGTTGCGGTAGTTGGCGACGATGCTGCCCGCCTCCAGGTTGATACCGTGGCCGAGCACCGAATCGCCGACAAAGTTGAAGTGCGCCAGCTTGCTGCCGCTGAACACGAAGGAAGTTTTCAACTCGGCGCCCGGGCCGATGATGCAGCGTGCATCCAGCCAACACCCACCGCGCAGCAGTGCGCCGCTGGCGATAAAGCAATCGGCGCCAATGATCAGCGGCGGCTTGAGCAAGGCGCCCGGTTCGACAATGGCGCTGCGGTGGATAGCAATTTCGCCTTGCACGCTGTAGTCGTCAGCCGGCAGGTCGGCCAGCAGCTGGCGAACCACCGCAGGTGCCTGGGTCACCAGCGCCCAGGGCGACAGGTCGGCCCAGGGGGCCAGTGCGGAGCGGGAAATATCGGCGATGTAATCGGTCAGTCGGATCAATGTCGAGCCCTCTACAGATCAGAGAAGCTCGAAACGCTAACACCCGGTTTACTGGCCGTCGAGCAGCGCAGGCTTGCCCAGTTCGCCGATCTTCTCCAGCCGCGCGCGCACGATATTGCGGCTGATGTTGAGCAAACGCCCGGTCTGCAACTGGTTGCCGTGGCAGTAGCGATACGCCGCGCGAAAGATCGTCTCTTCGATGTGTTCGTAGAGGTCTGGAATGTTCTGCTCGAATAGCGCGTTGAGTGCACTTTCCAGGTCGACGGGGCCGCTGATGGCCGGCGGCGCATGGTTGGCTTCGTCCTGGCGAATGCCCGACGAACGCATGTCAACCAGGTGCAGATCGGCCGGTTGCACACGCTGGTTGCGGCACACCAGCAAGGCGTGGTGAATGGCGTTTTCCAGCTCGCGGATATTCCCCGGCCAGCTGTGTTCGAGCATTTTGCGCTCGGCCTCCAGGCTCAGGCTGGCGCGGTTGTAGCCCAGGCGCTGGCAGTGCTCTTCAAGGAAGAATTCGGCCAGCGGCAGGATGTCACCGGGGCGTTCGCGCAGCGGTGGCAGGCGGATCGTCGCGACGTGCAGACGGTAGAATAAATCCTCACGAAAATGCCCCGCCACCACCGCATCTGCGAGGTTGACGTTGGTCGCCGCCACCAGCCGCACGTTGATCGGGATGGGCGTTCGCGACCCCAGGCGCACCACCTCGCGCTCCTGCAATACGCGCAGCAATTTCACCTGCATGTTCAGTGGCAGGTCGCCGATTTCATCGAGGAACAATGTGCCGCCGTTCGCCGCCTCAAACCAGCCAGCCTTGTGCGTGGTGGCGCCGGTGAACGCGCCCTTTTCATGGCCGAACAGTTCGCTCTCCACCAGGGTTTCGGCGAAGGCACCGCAGTTCACCGCGACAAAGGGCTCGCGTCCGCGTCGACTCAAATTGTGAATGTGCCGCGCGACCAATTCCTTGCCGGTGCCCGTCTCGCCAATGATCAAGGTGTTGGCCTCGCTGGGCGCGAGGCGCTCGATACGCGCCAGCAGTTCCTGCGAGCGCGGGTCCTTGAAGACCAGCACGGTGGCACGCACCGACTTGGTCAATTCACGGGCGTTGGGATGGGTGATCAGCGACATGGTGCATTCCTGGCAGTAAAAGCGCGTGCTCAATAGTGCATGAAGTTTTCTAGACCATTTAATTATTAATTAATATTTATATATTCCCTTATCGAATATACCAACAGTGACCCCTGGCACTGCTGCTGGAGCAGCAACCGGCCAGCACTTGCATGTTCGCCCATCAGCAACAAGCCTTTCGAGCCACCCTTAGACGAAACGCTGCAGGCCTTGCAGCACGCGGGCTATAGCGCTTTTTTCGCTGACTGGCATGCAATCTGCTCTCTCCCTCCCAACACGATCTCCGTGCAGGAGCCGACGTGCTGGCGATAGCGTCTTTTCAGGCGCTGCAAGGCTCAAGAGCCGCATCGCCGGCCAGCCGGCTCTTACCGGGGTTGTCAATTCAGGTAGGGAGAACGCCCATGAAAAACCTCTGGCGCAAGACCATCGCGGCGCTGTTCGGGGTACTTGCAATCAGCACCGTCCACGCCGCTCCGACCTCGGTGAAAATCGCCATCGTCGCCTACACCCAAGGCGGTAAACCGGTGTTTGGTGGCATCGCCGGGCGCGTGATCGAGGAGGGCTGGCTTGAAGCGCAACTGCGCGAGCGCGGGGTCAAGCTGGAATGGATCGCCCTGCCCCACGCCGGCGCCGGCCCACAGATCAACGAGGGCTTCAGCAACAACAGCCTGGACTTCGCCGTGCGCGGCGACCTGCCCTCCGTCATCGCCGGTGCCGGCGGTGTGCCGGGCAAGCTGATCGTGCCCGGGGGCAGCGGCAACAACATCTACCTGGTGGTGCCCGAAGGCTCCAGCGCCAAGACCATCGAAGACCTCAAGGGCAAGCGCCTGGCGCTGCACCGTGGCCGTCCCTGGGAGTTCGCCTTCAGCAACTTCCTGGCCAGCAAGGGCCTGAAACTCGACGACTTCAAGATCGCCAACCTCAACCCGCAGGTCGGCGCCGCAGCGGTCTCGGCCGGCAAGGTCGATGCGGCCGTGCTGCTCAGCGAAGCCTACGCCCTGGAAGACAAAGGCGTGGGCAAGATCATCTGGTCGACCAAGCAAGGCAGCAACGACTGGCGCCTGGTCTCGGACCTGTGGGGCACCGACGCGTTTGTGCAGCAGAACCCGGACATCACCCAACTGCTCGCCACCGCGTGGGTCAAGGCGGCGTGGTGGATTTCCCAACCGCAGAACCAGGACGCCTATTACCAGCTGTCTTCGCGCGCCGGCACCGCCGAGAGCGTGCTGCGCCGCGACGACCAGAACGACCCGGTGGCCTGGAAAGACCGCTGGGCACCGAAAAGCGACGCGCAACTCAAGGCCCACTACCAGGCGCTGACCGCCTACGCACTGGCCAACCACCTGATTCGCGATACCTACGACATCGGCCCGTCACTGGCCACCGGCTTCACCAACCAGGCCCTGATCGACCTGAAACTCACCGACTACTGGCCGGCCCTGCGTGGCCAGGTCAGCACTAATCCTTGATAGGGAAATGACTGATGAAACTGCCGCACTCCTTCGCCTTCGGTCTCAGCGTACTGGCCTTGTCCATGAGCGCCTTCGCCGCCGACGTGCACGCCCCCAAGCCCGACCCGCTGCAAGGCGATGGCCGCGTCTCGGCGTTCTACACCTGGGAAAAAGTCATTCCGGCCACCCCCGGCAAACTGCTGCGCAGCGAACCGCTGGACAAGACCCTGAGCCTGGCAAACGCCGCCAGTGCCCAACGCATTCTGTACACCTCCACCGATGGCATCGATAACAAGACGCCGATCGTGGTCTCCGGTGCGCTGTTCCTGCCCAAGGGCAAGGCACCGGCCGGCGGCTGGCCCGTGGTCAGCTGGGGCCACGGCACCGTAGGCGTGGCGGACGTGTGCGCGCCGTCCTGGCAAGGTCGCTCCTACCGCGATGTGACCTACCTCAACCGCTGGCTGGAAGAAGGGTTTGCCGTGGTCGCCACCGACTATCAAGGCCTCGGTGTGCCCGGCGGCCATCCATTGCTCAACAGCCGCATGGCGGCCTACGGCATTCTCGACGCCGCCAAGGCGGTGGTCGCCGATGTGCCGGGGCTGGCGGATAAAGTCTTGATCGTCGGCCAGTCCCAGGGCGGTGCCGGGGCCTTTGCGGCCGCAGCCTATGCCGCCACCTATGCGCCGAACCTGGGCGTCAAGGGCAGCGTGGGCACCGGCGTGATCTACACCCTCGACTACGCGAAGAACCCCAGTGAAGAAGTGCGCAACAAAGTCGACCCGACCCTGGCCTACGGTTTCTACACCTTGCTGGCGGCCCAGCAATACGACCCGAGCATCAACCCGGCCGACTTCTACACCGACAAGGCCCTGCCGCTGTTCGAACAGGCGCGCACCAGTTGCCTGTTTGCCCTGGAAGGCGACGTCGAAGGCCTCGGCTTGAGCATTGCCAACACCAAGAAAGACTACAAGGGCAAGCAACTCGCGCCGTGGCTCGCGCAAATTGCCTACCCGACCCTGAAGACCTCCAAGCCGATCTTCATCGGCACCGGCGCCGAAGACACCACCCCCGCTGCCGCCACCCAGGTCAAGCTGATGCAGGACGCCTGCAACGCCGGCTCCATCGTCGAGGGCCACCTGTACAAGGGCCTGGGCCACAGCGCCACGGTCAATGCGTCGCTCAAGGACTCGATCCCGTTTGCCCACAAGGTCATCAACGACCAGCCGATTACCCCGGTGTGCGCCCCGAGCGCGCAATAAGCAGGAGGCTTGCATGAGCATCGAATTCTTCACCCGCCTGCCGCTGCACGGCGAAACCCAGTTCCTGCCCGGAGATCCACGCAACCGTGGCGACTGGCATCGCGGCGGCGCCAACAGCACCGGCGCAGTGTCCGGGTTCAGCGTGGGCGACCACTTCACCTATATCGACTACCTGGGGCAGATCGCCAAGGCGGCCGAGATCAACCAGTTCGGCGGCGCGCTGATGGTCAACGCGCCGACAGGTGAAGAACCCTGGACGGTCTGCTCGCTGCTCGCCCGCGAGACCCGCACCTTGCAGTTCGTCACGGCGTTCCAGCCCTACCACTACACCCCGTGGGTGGCCGTGCAGCAGGCGGCCACCTACCAGCGCGCCACCGGCAACCGGCTGGTCTGGAACATCATCAACGGCGGCTCGGACGCGATCCAGCGCCAGGTCGGCGACTACAGCGACCACGATGAACGCTACGCGCGTGCCACCGAGTTCATGGACGTGGTCAAGGGCTATTGGCACAACGAGACCTTCCACTACGACGGCAAATTCTACAAAGCCGATGGCGGTGGCCTGCGCGGGCCGCTGAAGAAGGCCCAGTTGCCGCTGATCTGCACCGCCGGCTCGTCGATTGCCGCCCGCGAGTTCGCTGCCAAGCACGCCGACTTCTACCTGATGCGCGCCGAGCACCCGGATGAAATCGCCGCGCTGATCGCCGACCTGCGCCAGCGCGCCCTCAAGTGGGGACGCACCGACATTCGCTTCGGCCTGTCGATCGACGTGATCACGCGCGAGACCGAAGACCTGGCCCGCACCGAGGCCAAGCGCTTCTTCGACGAAGGCATCGCCCGTGGCGCGGTCAAGGCCGTGGCCGCGCATGCCGGGCTGCGCACCGCGCGCAAACTGAGCTATGAGCATGGCTTTGCCGAGAAGAACGAAGCGCAGGGCTTCGACGACTTCTTCATTCACCCCAATGTGTGGACCGGCTTCGGTTATATCGGCATTCCGCCGGGCTGCGCGCTGGTCGGCAGCTACGAGAACGTGGTGGCGCGGATTCGCGAGTACAACAGCATCGGCATCGACCTGTTCTTCCTCGCCGGCTACCCGCACCTGGAAGAAGCCTATCGCCTCGGCGAGCATATCCTCCCGCACTTTCGCAGCGAGCGGGTCGAACTGAGCCGCACACAGGAGCCGGTGCGCGAACTGCACTCGGCCAATGGCGGGGCCTGACGCCATGACCTTACTGTTCAGCCGCCGGGACTTTCTCGGCTACAGCGCAACCGTCGGCGGCGGCCTGCTGCTGGCGGGCTGCGGCCCCAGCGATACACCCGGCGCGGTCGCCGGCAACGACCAGCCACGCTACGGCGGACGCCTGCGCCTGGGGATTCTCGACGGCAACCAGAGTGGCAACCTCGACGCGCACAAGCCGATTGGCAGCGGCATCGTCCGCGGCTTCGCGCTGTACAGCAAGCTATGGGAATGGGACGAGCAGATGCAGCCGCGCCTGGCGCTGGCCGAATTCGCCGAGCCGAATGCCGACGCCAGCGCCTGGACCCTGCGCCTGCGTCCGGGCCTGGAGTTTCACAACGGCAAGACCATCGATGCCGATGACCTGATCTTCTCGATCCGGCGCCTGACCGATCCGCAACTCGCCTCGCCGTACGCGGCGCTGTTGCACTGGGTGGACCGTGACAACCTGGTCAAGCTCGACAATCGCACCGTGCGCCTGGGCTTTCGTGACGGACGCAGCTACATGCCGCTGGCGGAAACCTGGGTCAACTTTGGCGGCATCGTGCCCGTGGACTATCACCCGGTGACCAACCCGGTGGGCGCCGGCCCCTACAAACTGAAAAGCTTTACCCCCGGCCAGCGCTCGCTGTTCACCCGTTTCGACAACTACTACAAGGACGGCAAGCCCTACGCCGACGAACTGGAAATCATCGACTTCAAGGACCAGGTCTCACGCCTCGCGGCCCTGCGCGCCGGGCAGATCGACATGGCCAACGTAATGCCCACCGAGCAACTGCCGATCCTGCAAAAGGACCCGCGCCTGCAGGTGATCAAATCGGTGACCGGCAACTGGCTGTCCTTCGACATGAACCTGGACAAATCGCCGTTCAACGACCCGCGCGTGCGCGAGGCGTTTCGCCTGATGGCCGACCGTGAAGAACTGGTGCGCCGTGCGCTCAACGGCCAGGGCCGCGTGGCCAACGATTTGTATGCGCCCAGCGACCCGACCTTCAACCACAACCTCGGCCCGCGCGCCCACGACCCGCAACGCGCGGTGCAATTGCTCAAGGACGCCGGCCAGGAAAACCTCGAGGTGGAGCTGATCACCACCCCGGGTCCCGGCTTGAGTTCGGCGCTGGTGCTGGCCGAACAAGCCAAGCGCATCGGCGTGACGCTCAAGGTCAAGCAGGTGGACCTGGCGACGTTCCAGGGCCCGCTGAAAAACGACTGGACCCTGAGCACCGGCGGCAGCATCGGCGCGCCGTTCCTGGCCAGTGCGATTCACACGGATGCGCCGTTCGCGGTGTCGAACAAGACCCACTTCAACGACCCGCATTTCAGCGAACTGTTCCTCGCCGCCATGGCCCAACCCGACCTGGAAAAACGCAAGGCCCTGGTGCATCAGGTGCAGCAAATCCAGTACGAGCGCGGCGGCATGTTGATCTGGGGCTACGCCGACCTGCTCGACAGCGTGTCCACCCGCGTCGGTGGTGCGCAATCGGAAGAGTCACTGTTCAGCACCTGGCGCTTCGAGAAGCTCTGGCTCAAAGACACCGCCTGAATCACTGATACCGCCCATCCCTGCAGGCGCCGGCTTGCCGGCGATGACGTGCGTCAGGCCGAAGCCAGGCGCGAAGCCCTCATCGCCGGCAAGCCGGGCGCCTGCAAGGGCACACCGCATTGATCCAATTTTCGACAGGAGGCATTTCTGCCATGCACGCTATCGCCTTGCGTTTACCCCTGCTGCTGGCCGCAAGCCTGCCGCTGCAGGTCTTTGCCGCTGATACTCAACTGCAGACCGTGACGGTGCAGGCCAGTAGCAGCGAGTCGGATGACGACGCCCTGCCCACTCGCCCACCGACTTCGGTGTACGGCGGCATCGAAGCCAGCGTGCTCGACACTCCGCGCTCGGTGGTGCAGGTGAATGCCGAGCAATTGGCCAACGGCTCGATCCACAGTGCCGACGACCTGGTCAAATACGCGCCCGGGATTACTCGCGGCGGCGGCCAGAACGCCGGGATCGCCCCGCAGTTCCGGGCCCAGGGCTCGGAAATCTTCCAGGATGGCCAGCGCGCCTATGGCGTGCGTCATCCGGCAAACTTCAATGCCTATGAAAGCGCGGATATCGTCGCCGGCCCGTCCTCGGTCACCTACGGGTCGGTGTCCGGCAGCGGCGGCTATGTCAACTACCTGAGCAAAAAGCCCAACTTCGCCGAGTTCAAGACCAAGCTCAGTGGCGAACTGGGTTCGTGGGTTCCGGACGGCACCTCGCGCAGTTCCAACAAGTTCAGCATCGACAACACCGGCCCGCTGAGTGACAACCTGGCGTACCGCGTGAGCATCACCAAGCAGCGCCAGCAGGATTTCTACGACAACGTCGACAACAACTTCGACGCATTCTACGGCGCGCTGGCCTGGCGCAACGACAACGTGCGCGTGGACTGGAACGCCAGCTACGACAACTACTACGACTACAACATCACCCACGGCTGGAACCGTGCGACCCAGGACCTGGTGGATCACGGCAAGTACTACGCCGGCCGGGCCACGCCGATTTTCCAGAACGGCAATACCCTGTGGTCACCCGTGCTCGCCTCCGGCGCCGCCGACGCACCGACCGTTGGCTGGGTGCAGCGCCAGCGCAATGCCCAGGGCCAATACAGCGTGGTCGACGGCAGCTTCCAGACCGCCTCGCCCAACACCCAGGCCAGCCCCGGCAGCCTGCGCGGCTGGGTGTATGACCCGACGCTGACCGGCAATGGCGAGCAGTCGCTGTCGTCCCAGGTCGGGCAACGCAAGGAAGACGAAAGCAGTTCGCGGCGCTTTACCACGCAATTGCGTATCGAGGCTGACCTGTCGCCGACCATCACTGTGGCCAACAGCACGTTCTACCAGCGCTCCAGGGACATCACCGATGCCGTCGGCGCGTTCCAGGTGCAGTCCAAAGACAACATTTTAGACAACCGTTTCGAATTCCGCTCGCGCAACGAAGCCCAACTCGGTGGCTGGACCCTGCGCGACGAGAGCAATACCGGCCTGATCTACCGCCGCGAATTCAACCAGTCGATTGCCGCCAACAACAGCTTCGGCTCGACCATCAACGCTTATGACTTGACGCAAAATCCCTCGGGCAAGAACCCCGGCGACCTGCTCGGCCTCGACGCCAGCAACCCGGCCGGCGGCAATGGCGCGTGGATCGGCCAGCCCGGCGTGCCGCAGTACTCCAACTATTACGGCTGGCTCAACCTGGCAGCGATGTACCCCGCCGGGCACGGGCTGTATGCGGAATCCGTGGCGCCCTACACCGCTGAAAGCACCTGGTCCACCCAGACCCTGTTCAGCCAGCACAACCTCAAGTTCGGCGATTATTTGGGCCTGAATATCGGTGCCAGCCGCAGCTGGATCGACGCCGAGATCGACAACCCGTTCGTGCTCGCAGGCGGTAACAAGCGCAAGGACAGCGACAATTATCGGCTCTTCGCCTTCCAGGTCAGCCCCTATGTGAAACCGACCGAGAACACCACGCTGTACTACACCTTCGATCGCTCGCTGGCGGTCAACACCGGGTTCTTCTCCAACGGCCTGGGCTGGGGCAGCGGCACCGGTGCCAACCAGCTCAACCCACTGGCGTTCCAGAGCCTGAGCGTGCTGCATGAAGTCGGGGTGAAGGTCGAGGCGCTGCCCAACCAGCTGTTCATGACCCTGGCCGCGTTCAAGCAGGCGCGTGACCAGTCCCCCGACAGCAATAACAACATCGCGCGCCTGCAGATCAAGGGCGTGGAAGCCACCGTGCGCTATCAACCCGATGACCACCTGCGCAGCGGCCTGAACCTGTCCAAGCTGAGTGCCTACAACGAGTTCACCTCTCAGGCCGGCTTCGCCTCCGCCGGGTTCATTGCCGACAACGGCACGGTGTTTGGCGATAACAACAGCCTCAACCAGCGGCCATCCGGGCGCTACGACGCGGTGCAGATTCCCGAGTACACCGCCAGTGGCTACGTGGACTATCGCTTCGATTCGGGCTTCGGTGCCGAACTCTCCGGCTGGTGGACCAGCAGCTGGTACCTGAACCTGAGCAAGACGGTAAAGATCCCCGACGAATACAACCTCGACCTCGCCCTGTACTACCGCCAGCCGCAGTGGAGCACCACGTTGCGCGTATTGAACCTGACCAACGAGCTGAACTTCGTCAGCGGCCTGGCCGGTTCCACCAACACCTTTTTACAACCCATGCCTGGCCGCACCTTGCTGGCCCAGGTCGACTATCAATTCTGATCCAACACCGGAGCCTTCCATGTCCATTGAATTTGTCGGCATGATTTTCCCGCGCCAATGGTCCGAAACCCGTGGCGTTCGCAGCCCGGATTTCGACCTCGACTTCATCCGCCACCACGCGCGCGCCCACGAGCACGCGGGCTTTGACCGCGTACTGATCGCCAGCGGTCCCGGCAGCGCCGACAGCCTGCAGATCGCCGCCTATGCGGCGGCCCACACCGAACGCCTGGGTTTCATGATCGCCCACCGCCCAGGCCTCACCGCGCCGACGGTTGCCGCACGCGCTTTTGCCACGCTGGACCACACCACCGGCGGCGGACGCATCCGCCTGCACGCGATTACCGGCATCACCGCCGAGCCGCAGGAAGGCGACTTCCTGCTGGACAAGACCGAGCGCTACAAACGCACCGATGAATACCTGGAGATCGTACGGCGCACCTGGACCGCCCAAGAGCCGTTCGATTTCGAGGGCCAATACTTCAACATCAAGGGCGCGTTTTCACCGGTCAAGCCGCTGCAGCAGCCACACATCCCGATTTCGTTCGGCGGGTCTTCGGACATCGCCTATCAGATCGCGGTCAAGCATGCGGATTTGTATGCGCTGTGGGGCGAGCCGTTGAGTGGCGTGGCAGAGCAGATTGCCAAGCTCAAGGCGGCGGCATCGGCGGCCGGGGTTGCCGCGCCGCGGGTGAGTCTGTCGGTGCGCTTGATCCTCGGGGCCACGGAGGAACTGGCCTGGCAACGCGCCGAGCAGATCCTGCAGCAGATCAAGGCCAACCCGCAATTTGCGGCTGGCAGCCCGTGGCAGAAACGCATCAAGGGCACCGGCTCGGAACGCCTGCTGGCCGCCGCCGCCCTGGGCGACCGCCACGACCGTGCGCTGTGGATGCCCACCGCCACGGCCGTCGGCGCCTACGGCGACACCACAGCACTGGTCGGGCCCCCGGAAACCGTGGCCCAGGCGTTGCTGGACTACGTCGACTTGGGCGTGACGACCTTCCTCAACCGAGGCTACGACCCGCTGTATGACACTGTGGATTACGGGCGGTGGATCATTCCGGCGGTGCGGGAGGAAGCGCAGCGCAGGAAAGGATTGAACTAGGACCCTTGGGGGGAGCTGTATGTGGTTGGAATTTCAGCCACGACACTGCCCAACTGTAGGAGCAACTGTCGAGCCCCAGCGAGGCTGCGAAGGCGGCGGCACTGACAGCCCTTCTGTGCCTGACCCACCGCCTTCGCGGCCTCGCCAAAGCTCGACGGCTCCCACAGGAGAGCGCCTGTGTGGGTGGGATTTTCTGCAGCAAGCCAGCACAGTGGTTCGCTATATTCAGCAGTCACCAACCCCCACAAGGGTCTGTTGTATGAAGGGGATTTGAGCAGCACCTTGCCCCACAGGGAGGTGTGCTGAGTGGCTGGCATTGGAGCCACCACGGGATTCGCTCTGTGGCTGGGATTTGAGCAAGCACCGGGTTTCGCTATGTGGTTGAAGTTTCAGCCACGACACCGCCCAACTGTGGGAGCTGCCGAGCCCCAGCGAGGCTGCGAAGGCGGCGGCACTGACAACCCTTCAGTGTCTGACCCACCGCCTTCGCGGCCTCGCTAAAGCTCGACGGCTCCCACAAGGAGGTGTGCTGAGTGGCTGGAATTGGAGCCACCACGGGATTCGCTGTGTGGCTGGGATTTGAGCAAGCATTGGGTTTCGCTATGCGGTTGGAATTTCAGCCACGACACCGCCCAACTGTGGGAGTTGTCGAGCCCCAGCGAGGCTGCGAAGGCGGCGGCACTGGCACCCCTTCAGTGTCTGACCCACCGCTTTCGCGGCCTCGCTAAAGCTCGACGGCTCCCACAGGGAGGTGTGCTGAGTGGCTGGAATTGAAGCCACCACGGGATTCGCTGTGTGGCTGGGATTGGAGCAAGCACCGGGGTTCGCTATGTGGTTGAAGTTTCAGCCACGACACCGCCCAACTGTAGGAGCTGTCGAGCCCCAGCGAGGCTGCGAAGGCGGCGGCACTGACAGCCCTTCTGTGTCTGACCCACCGCTTTCGCGGCCTCGCTAAAGCTCGACGGCTCCCACAGGGAGGTGTGCTGAGTGGCTGGAATTGGAGCCACCACGGGATTCGCTCTGTGGCTGGGATTTGAGCCGCCACGGGGTTCGCCATGTGGTTGAGGTTTCAGCCACGACACCGCCCAACTGTGGGAGTTGTCGAGCCCCAGCGAGGCTGCGAAGGCGGCGGCACTGGCAACCCTTCTGTATATGACCCACCGCTTTCGCGGCCTCGCTAAAGCTCGACGGCTCCCACCGGAGGATGAGTCACCATCCAGTCCAGGAACGCCTGCAGCCGGGTACAGAACTGGTCGCCCGCCGCACTCGGGTTCCTGGCTTCAAACAGAAAGAACGCCACATGAGTGACCCTGGCCGGGTACCGTTGGACGAACAACGCCACATATTCTTCCAGCGTCTGCGGCCATGTCACTGCCGACTCAGCACTCAAGACATGCGTCGACCTGATCAACTTGCGCGACGCCTCGCGCTGCAAACGAAGGCGCTCCTGCTCGGTGCCGGCCTGTGCGATGCGGCTGAGGTAGGCACCCAGCACCTCGGCGAAGTCCGCATTCACCGCTGACGCAATCTCACGGCAGGGCCGAAACCGCTCGAACTGCAGCGACAGGTCGTCACCCCACAGGCAGCGGCAGTGATGCTTGAGCCAGAAACCCCAACTGTTGCGGTGTTCAGCCGACAACACCTGCGCACGGCTGCCGATATCGAAATCTATCTTGATGACCTCGGGATGCCGCCGCTCCAGCGCAAGGCGCAGCACCTCCAGTTGCTCCACGCTCTGCGCAGTCGGCGGCTCGCGCAGCACCAGCGTCAGGTCCAGGTCGCTGACACCCGGCGTGGCCTCTCCGCGCGCGACGCTGCCATACAGGTAAATACCGTCCAGCCCCAACACCGGCAGCGACAACGAGCTGCACACATCCGCCAGCAATGCCTGGAACGCCGGCTGCACGGGCACCTGGCCTACCGTCAGGATAAAGCCCTCGGCATCAAGGCCGGTGGAATGTACGGTACTCACGGACGATGCACCTCAATCACCAGCCCTTCTTCCGCACTCGGCACACAGAAATGGCGGGTGATCAGCTCAAACTCGGCATCGGTGGCGGCGAAGTCATGTTCGCCACGCGCATTGCGTGCATGCAGCCGCGCGCGGCAGGTGGCGTCATCCAGTTCCAGGTAATGCAGGCAGTGCGGCGCCCCGGCGGCCTGCGCCAACCCCAGCAGCGCTGCCCGATTGGCGAGGGTGTTGGCGGGAAAATCCAGTACCACATTGACGCCTGCTCCCAGCAGGTCAACCACCAGCGGCCCCAAAACTCCTTGAATCCGCTGGGCGCAGCGCAGGTAGTCGGCGATCGACAGCACTTCACCCGGGTATAAGCGGGCGAGCCAGGCATCTTCGCTGAGCAGGATGGCCGCGTGCTCGGCCGCCAGGGTCTTGGCCAGTGTCGACTTACCGGCGGCGATCTTGCCGCACAGCAGGTGCAGGGTAGGCATGGGCACAGCTCCATTGTCTGAATCGAGGACGCCAACGCTGCCACATTTTTGCCCCGTGTGTCGAAGCACAGCGATGCACGCTCGATCAATTAAGTTGAATTCCTGCGTTTGCAGGGCGGTCACCTATAAGGACGACAGCGAGACGACAACGCAATGGAGGTGGTTATGAACCTTGCAATGACACTCTTCAGCCTGTTTGCCGGTTGGATGGCGATTGTGATTTCAATGATGTGGGGCGTACTGCGGGTGCTGCGCTGGCACCATGATTAGCACGCCGGATGGGCGCTACTTTGTGGTCAAGGGCCAACTCTGGCGATGCACGGACCCGGCGCTGGATGACGCCACGCGACAACGCTGGGTCAATGACTTGATGGACGCCCGTCGCGCGGTCAAGGCGGCCAAGGCCAGCGGCGATCCCCAACAACTCAAGGCAGCACGCCAACAGGTGCAGCGCGCCAAGGTCGCCCTCGGCGAGCGCGGTCCCGTGTGGTGGACCGATGGCCGTCCGGATTTCAATCGGTGCCAGGTTGCCAACACGCCCTATGCCGCCTGGTTCGAAAAACATCTCGACACGAAACCCCACTGAACTTTCTTACAAACGGCACGTTCCTTTCCTATGCGAAGTCATCGCGCCCCTGAGCCCATGGGCGCAGAACGATAAGGAGCCGCCACCCCCATGACCACCCTCCCCACCTACCGCTATACCCCAGGGCCGCTGCATGCGACGTTGCTCGCCGGCAGTGTGCCGCTGTTTCTCGGGGCCTTGCTCAGTGACATTGCCTACGGGCAGACCTACCAGATTCAATGGGCCAACTTCGCTTCCTGGCTGATCGCCGGCGCGTTGGTGTTCAGCGGTTTTGCACTGCTGTTCGCACTGGTCAATCTGCTGCGCGCCCGGCCCAAGGCTGGGCGTCCGACCGTGTACTTCCTGCTGTTGCTCGCGGCCTGGATAGTGGGGCTGGTCAACGCCTTCCAGCATGCCAAGGACGCCTACGCCATGATGCCCACGGGCCTGGTGCTGTCGGCGATCGTCACGCTGCTGGCGGTGGCGGCGACGTGGACCGGCCTGACCAACCTGCGCTCGGGAGATGCCCAATGAAAACGTCCAGCACCCTGACCGTATTGAGTGCAGCGCTGCTGCTGAGCGCCTGCGGTGGCGAAGGTGACAAGACCCAGGCCCGCGGCCCCGATCCGAAGTTGCCGGAGCAGCAAAGCAGCCTGCTGCCGAGTATGAAGATCGCCGAACCGACGCCATGGGGCGAGCAGAAACCCCAGGTCCCCGAGGGCTACAGCGTCACCGCCATTGCCACAGACCTGGCCATCCCGCGCCAGACCCTGGTGCTGCCCAACGGCGACATCCTCATCGCCGAAGGCCGTGGCGGCAGCGCGGCCAAGCTCAAGCCCAAGGACGTGATCGCCAGCGTGATCAAGGCCCAGGGCAACACCAAGGTCAAGGGCGGCAATCGCTTGACCCTGCTGCGAGATGCCGACGGTGATGGCACCTACGAACTGAAGACCGTGTTCGCCGACAACCTCAACGCGCCCTACGGCCTGGCGTTTGCCGACGGCAAGCTCTACGTCGCCAACCAGGACGCGCTGGTGCGCTTCGATTACGTCGACGGCCAGACCAAAGCCAGCGGGCCGCCGATCAAGGTCACCGACCTGCCGGCGCAGATCAACCACCACTGGACCAAATCCCTGGCCGTGAGCGCCGATGGCCGCCAGCTCTACGTGGGCATCGGCTCGAACAGCAACATCACCGAACGCGGCATGGAAGTCGAAATCGACCGGGCCATGGTCTGGCAGATCGACGCGCAAACCGGCGCCCACAAGCCCTACGCCACCGGCTTGCGCAACCCGACGGCGTTGACCATCCAGCCCGATTCCGGGCAACTGTGGACGGTGGTCAACGAACGCGACGAGCTGGGTCCGGACCTCGTGCCCGACTACCTGACCTCGGTGCGTGAAGGGGCCTTCTACGGCTGGCCCTACAGCTACTGGGGCCAGAACGTCGACCCGCGCGCCCAACCACAGAACCCGGCCAAAGTCGCCGCCGCGATCAAGCCGGACTACAGCCTGGGCTCCCACGTGGCGGCACTCGGCGTGGACTTCTCCATCCCGGCCCTGGGCGAGAAATTCGCCGACGGTGTGTTTGTCGGCGAACACGGCAGTTGGAACCGCGACAACCCTGTGGGCTACAAAGTGATCTTCGTGCCGTTCAGCAATGGCAAGCCCTCTGGCGAGCCGATCGACTTCGCCACCGGCTTTCGCGGCGACGACGGCAAGACCCGCGGGCGCCCGGTGGGCGTGACGGTGGACCCCAAAGGTGCGTTGATCATCGCCGACGACCTGGCCAACACCGTTTGGCGGGTGACGCGTAACCGCTGAGTAAAATGTTTGACTTGGTTGCCTGAAGCAACAATATAATTGCTTCAGGCAACCATTCGAGCATCCGCCATGTCTACTCCCCAGCTTGTCGAACGCGCCGGCATCGTGCGCGGCTTCAACCGCTTCTATACCCACCAGATCGGCGTGCTGCAGGAACACCTGCTGCAGAGCGATTTCTCCCTGACCGAAATCCGTGTGATGTACGAGTTGTCATCGCGAGGCGACCTGACCAGCGCCGACCTGTGCCAGATGCTCAGCCTCGACGCGGGTTACTTGAGCCGGCTGACCAGCGGCCTGGAAAAAAACCGCCTGATCCAGAAAGTCCGCTCGCCCACCGACGCACGTGCGGTGCTGTTGCACCTCAGTGATCTGGGCCGCGCCGTACTGGCCCCGCTGGAGCAGCAGACGCAGAACGAAGTCATCGCCCTGCTCGATGCCCTGCCCGACGCCCAGCAACGCCAACTCACCGGCGCGATGCAACGCATCCAGGCCCTGCTGCAAGGCACTGCGCCGACCTACCTGCTGCGCGACCCGCAACCTGGCGACATGGGCCTGGTGGTGCAACAGCAATCGGCCTTGTACGCGCGTGAATATGGCTGGAACTGGGAGTTCGAAGCGCTGGTGGCGGAGATTGTCGCCAAGTACCTGCGCGAGTTTGACCCAACGTGCGAGCGCTGCTGGATTGCGGAAAAGGATGGCGAGGTGGTGGGTTCGGTGTTTGTGGTGCGCCATGACGCCACCACCGCCAAGTTGCGCATGCTGTATGTCGACGCCAGCGCCCGAGGCATGGGCATTGGCCAGCGGCTGGTGGATGAATGCCTGCGTTTTGCCCGGCAGGCTGGCTATACAAGCATGCTGCTGTGGACGGTGAACATCCTCACCGACGCGCGCAAGCTGTATCAGAAGGCGGGCTTCGAACTGACCGAGGAGGAACCCACCGTCAGTTTCGGCAAGCCCCTGGTCAGTGAGACGTGGGCACGCGCCCTGTAGAAAAATACCTCCCGCGCTGTACTCGGCGCGGGAGGCCAGGCGTTACAAATCAGTGATTTCCTTGTGGCGCGGCACCAGCGTTTTCATCACGCTCCACGCGACCAGGTAGGCCAGCGCACAGATCGCGAACATGATCATGTAGCCGGTATGGATATCGTTGATCGACTTGTAGTAATCAAATACCCAGCCGCCGATCTTGGTCATCACCACCCCGCCGATACCGCCGGCCATGCCGCCGATGCCGACCACCGAGGCCACGGTTTTCTGCGGGAACATGTCGGACACGGTGGTGAAGATATTGCACGACCACGCCTGATGCGCCGACGCCCCCACCCCGATCAGCAACACCGGCACCCAGAAGCTGATGTAGCCCAGCGGCTGCGCCAGCAATACCACCAGCGGGAACAGCGCGATCACCAGCATGGCTTTCATGCGACCGTCGTACGGTGCGTCGCCGCGCGCCATGAAGTAGCTGGGGAACCAGCCGCCGCCGATGCTGCCGACCATGGTCATGCTGTACAGCACCGCCAGGGGCATGACGATGTCGGCGCCTTTCATGCCGTATTGCGCGGACAGGTAGGTGGGCAGCCAGAACAGGAAGAACCACCACACGCCGTCAGTCATGAACTTGCCGAAGGCGAAGGCCCAGGTCTGGCGGTAGGTGAGCAATTTGAACCACGAGACTTTTTTCTCCGGCGTGCCGGCCGGCGCCGCCGTGAACGGCTGCACGGTCTGGTCGCTGCGGATATACGCCAGTTCTTCAGCGGACAGGCGTTTTTGCTGGTCGGGTTTTTCGTACAGCGCCGACCACACCGCCACCCACACGAAGCCCAACATGCCGATCACCATGAAGGCGGCTTCCCAGCCCCACAGGCCGGCAATCAATGGCACGCAGATGGGGGCCAGGATCGCGCCTACGTTGGCTCCGGAGTTGAAGATACCGGTGGCCAGCGAGCGTTCTTTCTTCGGGAAGTACTCGGCAGTGGCCTTGATCGCGATCGGGAAGTTACCCGCCTCGCCAATCGCCAGTACCGCGCGGGAGAGCATGAAGCCGGCAATCGACACCGGAATCACCGCCAGCCCGATCGCCCCGCTGACCGCCGCGATGCCGTCGCCCATCGGCACCGCGAACGCGTGCATGATTGCGCCGGTGGACCAGATGCCAATCGCCACGACATACGCGGCCTTGGTGCCGATCTTGTCGACGAAGCGCCCGGCGAACAGCATCGAAATCGCGTAGACGAACTGGAACACAGCAGCAATGTTGGCGTAGTCGGTGTTGCTCCAGCCAAATTGCGTCGACAACTGCGGCGCCAGCAGGCTGAGCACCTGGCGGTCGAGGTAGTTGACGGTGGTCGCGAAAAACAACATCGCGCAGATGGTCCAGCGATAGTTGCCTACCGCCTGGCCAACGCGGTGGGCGTTGATGGGCTCATTCAAGTTCATGGCATCACTTTTTATTTTTGTTAGTCAGGACATATGTAACGTCATATGTCGTCGTACAACTGTGACTTTTATAGCGGGCTGCCTGACGGCTGTCAATCTGAAAGATTGCGGTTTTAGTGGGGTATCACGCCGGTGTAAAAACTGTCAGGCGCGACAAGTTGTAGGATGACGCACGCACATGACCAAGCTCGGGGCTTGGCCCGGTACGTCATCGAGTTTACCGAACGGCTGCATGCCGACTTTCTCCAGCACGCGAATCGAAGCGGCATGGTCCGGCCGCACCAAACCGAACACGGCGGGTAGCCCCAGGGTGTCGAACGCCAGCCTCAGCGCATCACGCGCAACTTCAGTGGCGTAGCCCTGCCCCCAGGCCTCCACGGCAAAGCGATAACCCAGGTTGATGCGCGGCTGCGTGAGGTAGTTCAGCGGCGCAATACCGCCGAACCCGATGATGTGCGCCGGCGCTTCGCGCCGAGCAATCGCCCACCAGCCATAGCCATGCGCCGCCCATTGCTGCAGCCAGTGATCGAGCAGGCGCTGGGCCGCTGCCAGGTCTTGCATCGGGCCGGCGGGATTGAAGAGGTTGGTTTGCGGGTCACCGAAGATCGCGAACAATCGCGCCACATCCGTGGGCTGGGGCTGGCGGTAGGTAAGGCGTGGGGTGGTCATCGGCTAGCTCTCGTTTCTGTTTGTAGATAGTAGTGTGGCTGTTTGCGGCGCACCGGCCTGTGGTGAGCTGACTTATGCTGAGCAGGCTTATGTTGAGCAGGCTTTATGTGGTGAGCAGGCTTGTTGTGATGAGCGGGCTCTTTGTGGCGAGCGGGCTTGCCCCGCGATGGGCTGCGCAGCAGCCCCCATAAGTACCCCCCTTTAAACATCAGGTATACCGTGGCGCCTGGTTTTGGGGCTGCTGCGCAGCCCAACGCGGGGCAAGCCCGCTCGCCACAAAAAAATCCAGTTCACTACAAAAAAATCCAGCTCACTATAAAGAAAGCTAGTTCACTACAAAGAAAGCCAGCTCACTACAAAGAAAGCCAGCTCACTACGAAGAAAGCCAGCTCACTACAAAAGAAGCCAGCTCACTACGAAGAAAGCCAGCTCACCCCCAACCAATCCCCCCATAAAACCCAATCGGTTTAAAACCAGTTCCCCTGCCAAGCAAAAAAACACAAATAGTGGTGAATTATTTCGTGTCCCCTTGTATCTGAAGTGACAGAGCGGTGCCATCGCAACGATGGCACCTCCCCTGTTCTGCTTTAGAGTGGCCCGCATGAAATTACGTAAGAAAAGCGTCAAACCCATCGGATTGAAAGACATCACCATCGTCGACGACACCAAGATGCGCAAGGCGATTACCGCCGCCGCCCTGGGTAACGCCATGGAATGGTTCGACTTCGGTGTCTACGGGTTCGTCGCCTATGTGTTGGGTAAAGTGTTCTTCCCGGACGCCTCGCCCAGCGTCCAAATGATCGCCGCCCTCGCCACCTTTTCCGTGCCTTTCCTGATTCGTCCGCTGGGCGGCCTGTTCTTCGGCGCGCTGGGGGATAAATACGGGCGACAGAAAGTCCTCGCCGCGACCATCGTGATCATGTCGCTGAGTACCTTCGCCATCGGCTTGATTCCAGGCTATGCCTCCATCGGCATCTGGGCACCGATCCTGTTGCTGCTGTGCAAGATGGCCCAGGGATTCTCGGTGGGCGGCGAGTACACCGGCGCGTCGATTTTCGTTGCCGAATATGCGCCAGACCGCAAGCGCGGCTTCCTCGGCAGCTGGCTGGATTTTGGCTCGATTGCCGGCTTCGTGCTGGGTGCGGGTGTAGTGGTGCTGATTTCCAGCGTGCTCGGCGAAGCGGACTTCGAAGCCTGGGGCTGGCGCCTGCCGTTCTTCCTGGCCCTGCCCCTGGGCATCATCGGCCTGTACCTGCGCCATGCGCTGGAAGAGACCCCGGCGTTCCAACAACATGTCGACAAGCTTGAACAAGGCGACCGCGAAGGCCTGACCCACGGCCCCAAAGTGTCGTTCAAGGAAATCGCCACCAAGCACTGGCGCAGCCTGCTGACCTGCATCGGTATCGTCGCGGCCACCAACGTGACGTACTACATGCTGCTCACGTACATGCCCAGCTACCTCTCGCACAACCTGCACTACGCCGAAAACAGCGGCGTGCTGATCATTATCGCGATCATGGTCGGCATGCTGTTCGTGCAGCCGTTCATTGGCTTTGTCAGTGACAAGATCGGCCGCAAGCCTTTCATCATCGCCGGCAGCATCGGCCTGCTGTTCCTGGCCATCCCGGCGTTCATGCTGATCACCAGCGGCAAGACCGGGCTGATCTTCGCTGGCCTGCTGATCCTCGCGGTCGTGCTGAACTTCTTTATCGGCGTGATGGCTTCGACGCTGCCCGCGATGTTCCCCACCCACCTGCGCTACAGCGCGCTGGCCAGTGCGTTCAACGTGTCGGTACTGATCGCCGGCGTGACGCCAACCGCCGTGGCCTGGCTGGTGGAAAGCACCAATGACCTGTTCATGCCCGCCTACTACCTGATGGTGTTTGCCGTGATCGGCCTGATCACTGGCCTGACCATGAAGGAAACCGCCAACAAGCCTTTGCGCGGCGCAGCCCCGGCCGCCTCGGACATGGAAGAAGCCAAGGAACTCCTGCAGGAGCACCACGACAATATCGAGCAGAAAATCGAAGACATCGATGCCGAGATTGCCGCCCTGGAAGCCAAGCGCCAGAACCTGGTGCAGCAGCATCCACGGATTAATTAAGCCCTTACCCGGCGTGGCGGCCCCGGCCGCCGCGCCATTGGAGTGTCAAGCATGGTTTCAAGCGTCACCGCTGCACAATCGCTACTCAGCGCCGATGAACGCGCTGCCATCGCCGAAATAGAAGCCACCACCAGCATCCTGCAATTGGTCACCCGCCTGACCGGCATGCGCTTTGCCGGCATCGCCAAATTCACCGATCTGGAATGGATCGTCTGCTCCGTGCATGACACGGTCGACATGGGCATCCACGTCGACGACGTCCTCGACCTCGAAACCACCCTGTGCAGCGAGTTCTGCATCAACCCCCAGGCCCTGTTCATTCCGCAGGTCAGCGACAACGGCCGCTTTGCATCGCGCCCGGTGGTCAAGCAATACGCGATCGAGAGCTACGCCGGTGCGCCGATCTTCCTGCCCGACGGCCGCCTGTTTGGCGCGCTGTGCGCACTGGATTCGCGGTCGATGCTGTTTGATGACCCCAACCTGCCGGAAACCCTCAGCCTGTTTGCACGCCTGATCGGCTGCATTTTCTACGCTAATCTGACCCCCGCAGATCAGTGACCGCCGCCTTGCCACGCAACGCGGCCATGTCGCGTTTGGGTGGCACGCCAAACAGGCGGCTGTATTCGCGACTGAACTGCGACGGGCTTTCATAGCCAACCTTGAACGCAGCACTGGACACGTCCTGATGCTCGTTCAACATCAAGCGCCGCGCCTCGTTCAGGCGCAGCCATTTCTGATACTGCAATGGACTCATCGCCGTCAGCTGGCGAAAGTGATGGTGAAAGGTCGCGGCACTCATCTGCACGCGCGCGGCCAATTCATCCACGCGCAAAGGGCCGCTGTAATTGAGTTTCAGCCAGTCGATTGCCCGGGCAATGCGGTAACCCTGACCGTCCACCGAACAGATCTGCCGAAGCGCGCCGCGCTACCTGAAAAAATGACTCGGCGTCTTGCCAAACTGTTTCTTGAACATGCTGGTAAAGGCGCTAGGGCTGTCGTAACCCAGCTCCAGGGCCACGTCGATGATCTTCTCTCCCACCGCAATACGCTCCAGCGCCAGCAGCAGCCGTGCCTGCTGGCGCCACTGGCCGAAAGTCATGCCGGTTTCCTTGCGGAACAGGCGCTGGATGGTTTTCTGGTCCAGGGCCAGGCGCTCGCTCCAGTCGGCCACGGTGGAGGCATCGCCCGGATCCTCCTGCCACGCCTCGCAGATCTGATTGATGCGCGCGTCGGCGGGCTGCGGCAACGACAGCGGCAACGCCGGCAACAGCGCCAGTTCGTCGAGGATCAGGTGCATGATCCGCGCATCCCGCGAATCCTCGGCGTACGGCGGCTTGAGGCTGACCGAGGCCTTGATCAGTTCGCTCAGCAGCGGCGAAATGCTGACTGCCTTGGTCTCGGTCGGCAGGTTGGGAAAACTGTCGGGGCGCACAAACACGCTGCGCATTTTCAGCGCACCCACGCAACGCAGTGAATGCACCTGACCGCTGGGCATCCAGAAACCGCGATTGGGCGGCACCGTCCACTGGTTATGCGCCGAATGCACCACCATCACGCCTTCGGTGGCGTACAACAACTGGTGCTTTTCGTGGCGATGGTCGGGGATCACCCAGTTTTCCGGGTAGTCGGTGGCCGAGCTGATCACGGCCCAGTCGCCCGCATCGATCTCCTGCAGAAAAACATCGAGTGATTTAATCATTTCGCCCTTTTTGCGATGGTTGCTTCCCGAATTACGCGAGACAGGCATTTTCGGCGACTCTAGCATAACCATCGAAACAATTTGAAATGGACAGCCTGCTCAAGTACGGGCTGTCCCTGATCGCTGCCTTGTATGGAATGCCTGCATGTCGACCTTGACCGCATCACCTGCTGCCACCTCGAGTCCGCCTCAAGTAAGCCCGTTAGTCATGCGTATCCTCGGCGCCTGCGCCCTGGCGCATCTGATCAACGACCTGATCCAGGCCGTGCTGCCCTCGATCTACCCGATGCTCAAGGCCAATTACGGGCTGAGCTTCACCCAGGTCGGCCTGATCACCCTGACATTCCAGCTGACCGCCTCGCTGCTGCAACCGTGGATCGGCTACCACACCGACCGTCATCCCAAGCCGTGGCTGCTGCCGGCCGGCATGGTGTGCACGCTGATCGGCATCCTGATGCTGGCGTTTGTCGGCAGCTTCCCGGCGATTCTGCTGGCGGCAGGCCTGGTGGGCGTCGGCTCGTCGACCTTCCACCCGGAAACCTCGCGCGTCGCGCGCCTGGCTTCCGGTGGGCGCTACGGCCTGGCGCAATCGACCTTCCAGGTCGGCGGTAACACCGGCAGCGCCCTCGGCCCGTTGCTCGCGGCGGCGATCATCATTCCCTACGGCCAGGGCCATATCGCCTGGTTCGGCCTGTTTGCGGTGTTCGCGATCCTGGTGCTCTATGGCTTGAGCCGCTGGTACCGCAACCACCTCAACCTGTTCAAGCTCAAGCAAGGCAGCAAAGCCACCCACGGCCTGTCGAAACGCCGAGTGACGTTTGCCCTGGTGGTGCTGGCGGTGCTGGTGTTCTCCAAGTACTTCTACATGTCCAGCCTGACCAGCTACTTCACCTTCTACCTGATCGAGAAATTCAACCTGTCGGTTGCCAATTCGCAGCTGTACCTGTTCCTGTTCCTCGGTGCAGTAGCAGCGGGCACGTTTTTTGGCGGCCCGATTGGCGACAAGATCGGCCGCAAGAAGGTCATCTGGTTCTCGATCCTCGGCGCCGCGCCCTTCACCCTCGCCCTGCCCTATGTCGATCTGTTCTGGACCGCCGTGCTCAGCGTGGTGATCGGCTTTATCCTGGCCTCGGCCTTTTCGGCCATCGTGGTGTTCGCCCAGGAACTGGTGCCAGGCAACGTCGGCATGATCGCCGGGGTGTTCTTCGGCCTGATGTTCGGTTTCAGCGGGATCGGCGCGGCCTTGCTCGGCCTGCTCGCCGATAACCATGGCATCGAGTACGTCTACAAGCTGTGCTCGTTCCTGCCGCTGGTGGGCATCCTGACCATCCTGTTGCCGTCGACCAAAGGCGTCTAGACCGCCGGTCATCGGATGGCTGTGTGCCATCACCCTAAGTGTTCTGAAAAACCTGCGTGTGCGCTTACAATCCCGGTTTAAACGCACACCCAGGCAGACCCGGCACGAAATGACGCTCGACCCTCCCACGATTTTGGCACTCACCGTTGCCCTGGCAGCCGCTGCCGCCCTGTACCTGGCCGTTGAATGGCGCAGCGTACGCGAACCTTCGCTGCTGTTCTGGAGCGCCGGTTTCGCCACTATTACCCTCGGTTCAACCCTGGCCCTGCTGCGCAGCAGCGGTTTCCTGATGATCGGCATCTGGTTCGCCAATGGCCTGCTGGTGGCTGCGCACCTGTTGTTTTTACTCGGCGTGGCGCGGTTCACCCAGGTGCGCCTCTCGCGCCTGTGGTGGTTGCTGCTGGTGGTCTGGCTCGGGATGCTGATGCTGCCGGCTGACCTGCCCTGGTCCAAGGCCATGCTCGGCGTGCAATCGCTGCTGGTGGCGCTGCCGACGCTGCGCGCGAGCTTCCTGCTGCGTCCGCACGGTAAATCGCTGAGCATCGGCGCAGTGCAGCTGCGGTACGTGCTGCTGATCCATGGCGTGTTCTATCTGACCAAGGCGCTGTCGGTGCTGATTCCCGGCACGTTGATCGACCTTGCCGCGTTCAAGGGCGAAATCATCCAGGTGTCGTTGGTGGAAGGCGCCATGGCGATCATGCTGATCGCACTGTCGATGACCGGCTCGGAACGCTACCGGCGCGAACAACAGATCGCCCGCCTCGCCGCCCGCGACCCGCTGACCGCCCTGTACAACCGCCGCGCCCTCGACTTGCGCGCGCCACGCCTGCTGGCCCAGGTATCACCGGCGCAACCGGGGGCGCTGCTGCTGATCGACATCGATAACTTCAAAGGGGTCAACGACCTTTACGGGCACACGGCCGGCGACCGCCTGCTGATCGCCCTGAGCGAGATGATCCGCAGTGTGGTGCCCCGTGGCGCACTGGCCGCTCGCCTGGGCGGTGACGAATTTGTGATCCTGCTCAGCCCGGCGTCGAGCGAGCAGATCATCGAACTGGGCAGCAGCCTGCGCGACCAGTTTTATCAACTGGCCGCGCAGACCGTGCCTACCCCGCAGCCGGTGACCCTGAGCATCGGCGCCAACCTGTTCGACCAACCGCCGGCGAGCCTCACCGCATTGATCGAGCAAGGCGACACCACGTTGTATGAATCCAAGCGTGGCGGGCGCGATAGCATCCGGTTGGTGGACCGCCGGACGATGCAGGCGCCTTAGTGACGCCGCAATCGGCCCGGTGTGGCCGCGGCAGCGCCGGCAAGCCAGCGCCTACAAGTCGTAGTTAACGGCCACGCTGCGCCCGGTCTGCACCGAGGCCAAGGCGCAATCGGCCAGGTGCAGGGCGTACAGGCCGTCGCGCATGCTGGTGGGCAGTGCGTGGCCGTGGTTCAGCGCCTCGATGAACTGCGTCAGCTCATTGCGATAAGCATCGGCGTAGCGCTCCAGGAAGAAGTGCTGCAGCGGTTCCAGCGCCTCGGTGTGTTCGGCGCTCCAGTGGCGCACGGTGCTGGGACGATGGTTATCGGTAAGCAACACGCCGTTGGCGCCGGAAACTTCGACCCGCTGGTCGTACCCGTACACCGCCTGGCGGCAGCAGTTGATATGGCATTGCTTGCCCGAGGCGGTGCGCAGCAGGACCATCACGCTGTCGTAGTCGTCGATCGCTTCCAGACTCGGGTCCACCAGGCGACTGGCGATGGCGCTGACTTCCACCGGCTCTTCGCCGAGCAAGTGGCGGGCGGTGTCGAAGTCGTGGATGGTCATGTCGCGCAGGATGCCGCCGGAGTGTTCGAGGTAATCGCGAGGCGCGAGGCCGGGGTCGCGGCTGGTGATGATGACCTGGCGCACTGCGCCGATCTGCCCGGCGTCGAGGGCCTGGCGCAGGCGCAGCATGTCGGGGTCGAAGCGCCGGTTGAAGCCGAGCATCACCTTGCCGCCCTGGCGCTCCACCGCTTGGGCGGCGCTGCGGGCCTTGGCGATATCGAGGTCGATGGGCTTCTCGCAGAGCACCGCCTTGCCTTCGGCGACCGCCGCCAGCAGCAAATCGACATGGGTGTCGGTGGGCGTACCGATCACCACGGCGTCGATGTCCTTGCGCGTCAGCGCGGCGGCGCAATCGTAGGCCGCCTCGCAGCCCAGTTGCGCGCTGAGCGCATCGACGCCTTCGCGCCAGGGATCAGCCACCAGCACCAGCGTGGCATTGGGGTGGGCAGCGACGTTGGTGGCGTGGATCTTGGCGATGCGCCCGGCACCCAGAACGGCGATACGTAGCATGGTCGAACTCCTGATGTTGTTATTGAGGGAGATTCAGTCCGGCAGGTTGAACGGCGTGACGATCTGTACCTGTGACGGCGCAATCGGGCCGGCCTTCCATAACCGGTGGTAGTGCAGGATGTGCAGGAACACGTGGCGGGCATCGATCTGCAGGTTGTGATCGATGATCGCGGCGATTTTTTCGTCGAGCAGCAACTGGCGGTTTTCCTGGTCGAGGTCGTGGCCGATAAACACCTCTAGCGGGCGGTCAAGCGCGGCGAAGGCATCGACAATCGCGCGGTTGCCGCCGCCGACGCTGTACACCGCCTTGAGGTCGGGATGCTGTTGCAGCGCCTCGGTGACCCGCTCGAACGTGCGTGCATACACGCCGTAGCCACCGCTGATATCGAGCACGCGCAAGTGCGGGGCACGCCCGCGCAGCCAGGCACGAAAGCCCATCTCGCGCTCCTCTTCGCCGCGAAACAGCTCACTGCCGATCACCACCGCGACGTCCTGGGGCTGCGTCGGCAACCAGCGCGACATCAGGTAGGCGGCGGTCTGGCCGGCGGTGCGGTTGTCCATGCCGACGTAGCCGATGCGCTCGCTTTGCGGCAGGTCCGTGACCAGGGTCACCACCGGAATCCCCGCCGCGATCAGTTGCTTGACCGCCTGGTTCACCGCCGGCTCATCGGCCGCCTTGAGCACCACGCCCTGGCTGCCGGTGTCGAGGCACCGCAGCAGCTGGTCGTGCATAGCCTGCGGCTCGATTTCTTCGAACAGGTGAAAACGCGGGGCAATCCGAAACGGCGCCAGGCTCGCCAACTGCGCGGTGATTGCCGCCTGCACCGCCGCGCTGAAGCGTTGCGGGGTGTGCATGATCACGTCGACATGAAACGTGCGCCCCACCGCCAGGCCGTTTTTCTCCTGGGCCTCCAATTCCTCCAGCGCCTGCTCGATCCGCCGACGCGTCTGCGCGTGCACGCTGCCGCGCTGGTGCAGCACGCGGTCGACCGTGGCTTTGCTCACCCCGGCCTGGGTGGCGAGTTGCTTGATGGAGAAATGTTTTGCGCGTTCGAGCATGGGTTTCGCCTGAGGTGTTTTTGAGGTCTTTTTTGGGCGTTACTGAGGTTTTGCAATGCTAGTCTCAGTTTTGCCCGGCGTCGAGCCGGACGATCCACAACAACAAGAATCCAGGAGAAACTGCATGCCCTCTACCGATCTCGCCACCTCGTTTTCAGGCCAATACTTTGTCGTCACCGGCAGCACCCAGGGCCTCGGCGCGGCAGTCGCCCACACCCTGGCGCGCCGTGGCGCCGCCGGGCTGATCATCTGCGGGCGCCGCCGCGCCCAGGGCGAAGAACAGGTGCGACTGCTGGCACAGCTCGATTGCCCGGCGTTCTTTGTCGAGGCCGACCTTGAGAAAGTCGAGGATTGTCGCGCGATCATCGAGGCGGCACGCACCCACTTCGGCACCTTGCACGGGCTGGTGAACTGCGCGGGCATGTCGGATCGCGGCACCATTCTCGACACCTCGCCGCAACTGTTTGATCGGTTGATGGCGGTGAACGTGCGCGCCCCGTTCTTCCTGATGCAGGACGCATTGAAACTGATGATCAGCAACGGTGTGGAAGGCGCCTTGGTGAATATCCAAAGCGTGACCGGGCACGGCGGGCAGTCGTTCCTCAGTGCTTATGCGGCGTCCAAGGGCGCGCTGGCGATTCTGACCAAGAACGTCGCGTTCAGCGCGCTGCGCAACCGCATCCGCGTCAATGGCCTGAATATCGGCTGGATGGACACGCCCCATGAGGATGAAATCCAGCGCCACTACCACGGTGCCGAGGATGGCTGGCTGGCCAAGGCCGAAAGCGCACAGCCGTTCGGGCGCCTGCTCAAGCCCGAGGAGGTCGCGCAAAGCGTGGCGTTTTTGCTGTCACGCGAGTCGGGGATGATGACCGGCTCGATCATCGACCTGGAACAAGGCGTGGTCGGTTGCACCGACGGCGGCAGCCCGCAACCGCACCAGGCGCTGAGCCTGCCAGGAGGTGCGTGATGTCCGCATTCGTGACCGAAGAGGCCGTGCGCCTGGCTGACTTCAGCCGCGTCTGCGCGCAGAAGGCGCAGGCCGAGGACTATCCGCTGGCCGCTGAAGTGGTCAGCAACGTGCCGATCTACCAGGCGCAGACCTTGCGCAACAGCGACCGCCTTGCGGTCATGAACGAACTGCATCGCCTGTTTCGCGACGGGCCGGGGGTGATGGTGGTGCGCCGCGCCTATGAAGACCTGGAGGTGGTGGATCGGCACAGCCAGGTGTTCGACGCGATCTTCGCGCATGAGGCCGCTCAAGGTGTGGCCGCCGACCACTTTGCCAAGGCCGGCAGCAACGGGCGCATCTGGAACGCGTTGCAAAAGGCCGCGTTGCAGTCGCCGGAATCGTTTGTCGAGTACTACGCCAATCCCTTGCTGGGGCTGATCGCCGAGGCGTGGCTGGGCCCGAGTTACCAGGTCACGGCGCAGGTGAATGTGGTGCATCCCGGCGGCCAGGCGCAACAGCCGCACCGCGACTATCACCTGGGTTTCCAGACCGTCGAGGTGGTGGAGCGCTTCCCCCTGCCCTTGCACCTGCTGTCTCAGTACCTGACGTTGCAGGGCGCGGTGGCTCACTCGGACATGCCACTGGAAACCGGCCCGACCCAACTGCTGCCGTTTTCCCAGCAATACGCCCTGGGCTACCTGGCTTGGCGGCGCGCAGAGTTTATCGACTACTTCCAGCAACATGCCGTGCAACTGCCGCTGAACAAGGGCGACTTGCTGTTCTTCAATCCGGCGCTGTTCCATGCCGCCGGCACCAACCGCACCGCCGACTGCCAGCGCATGGCCAATCTGCTGCAAATCTCCTCGGCGTTCGGCAAGCCCATGGAAGCCCTCGACCGTGACCGCATGATGCTGGCGGTGTACCCGGCGTTGCTGGCCAATACCGGCCTGGACGCGCAGGCGGTTGCTGCGGTGGTGGCCTGCACCGCCGACGGCTATGCCTTCCCGACCAACCTCGACACCGACCCACCCTTGCACGGCCTGGCCCCGCAAACCGGACAGGAACTGATGCTGCAAGCCCTCGATGAACGCTGGACACCTGCAGACTTCGCGGCGGCCGTCGCGCAGCTGCGGGCCAAGCGACAGGCGTGATGCTTTAACAACAACAAAAACAACGGAGCAATATCATGAAGAAACACCTCCTTGCGGCACTCTTCACCCTCGCCATCAGCCCCTGGGCACTCGCCGATATTCGTATCGGCGTGAGCATCGCCCAAGTCGACGACGTATTTCTCGCGCAGATGCGTGACTACATGGCCGCCCACGCCAAGGAGCTGCCGGGCGTGACCCTGCAATTCGAAGACGCCCAGGGCGATGTGGTCCGCCAGCTCAACCAGGTGCAGAACTTCAGCGCCCAGGGCATGGACGCGATTATCGTCAACGCCGTCGACACCGCTGCCACGCAGAAAATGACCCTGAATGCGCAGCAGGCCAAGATCCCACTGGTGTACGTCAACCGCCGTCCCGAGTTCAAGGAGGTGCCACCGGGGGTGGGCTATGTCGGCTCGGATGAGATCAAGGCGGGCGAGATCCAGATGCGCTACCTGGCCGAGAAAATGGGCGGCAAGGGCAACCTCGCGATCATGCTCGGGCTGCTGTCCAACAACGCCACGCACAACCGCACGCAGGGCGTGAAAAACGTGCTCAAGGACTACCCCGGCATCAAGATTGTCGAGGAGCAAAGCGCGGAGTGGCAGCGCAGCAAGGCGATTGACCTGATGAACAACTGGATCGTGTCCGGACGCAAGATCGACGCAGTGGCGGCGAATGCCGATGAGATGGCGATTGGCGCGGCCATGGCGATCAGCCAGGCGGGCATGCAACCGGGCAAGGACATCCTGGTCGCCGGCAGCGATGGCGGCGCGGCCGGGCTGGATGCCGTGAAGAAAGGCCAGTTGCTGGTGACGGCGTATCAGGACAACAAAGGGCAGGCCGTGGGCGCAATTGACCTGGCAGTGAAGATGGTCAAGCAAGAGCCCTACGTGGCTGAGCTGACCATCCCTTACCAGCAGATCACCAAGGACAACTACCAGGCCTTCCTCAACCCTTGACCCTCGTCTATATCCGTGGCGAGCGGGCTTGCCCCGCGTTGGGCCGCGCAGCAGCCCCAAAACCTGACACCTCGGACTGTCTGAAGAAACGGGGTGGCGATGACTGGGGCGGCTGCGCAGCCCAACGCGGGGAGTTGCGTCAGACCGGGGGCTGTGCGCGTCGCGAACACTGGTTGACGACGATATACAGCAGCGGCCCCACCGACACGAACACCGCCGTCAGCAAAAAATACGGCAGCACCGACGCCAGCGACCGCCCTCGCCCGCGAGCATCGCGGTACATCCACACGCAGGCGAGTACTGCCATCAGGTACAGGTCAATCACCACCTGCGCGGTGTCCGGGCGCGAGATCAATTCCAATCCAAACGCCATGAGCGACTGCTCGGCCATCAGCATCGTAGCCAGGGTATACAGCGAAAACCCGAGCAAGGCGGCCAGGGCGATAGAGGGTCTGAGCATGGTTTCTTCCTTGTAGTGATCGAGCCGTCACCCTAGTGATAAGGTGGGCGCCCTCGCAATGACCTCGGAGGTCATGAACACGTCATGGACACGCCTGTTACCGCCGGCGCCTACCTGCGCCAACTGCGTCGGCACGCCAAGCTGAGCCAGCTCGACCTGGCGCTGATCACCGGTGTTTCCCAGCGCCACCTCAGCTGCCTCGAAACCGGCCGCGCCAAGCCGAGCCCCGGCACCCTGCATAATCTGCTGACCGCGCTGGAAGTGCCGCTGGACGAATGCAACCGCGTATTCCTCGCCGCCGGCTTCGCGCCGCGCTACACCGCCACGCCACTCGCGGCGCCCGGCATGGCGGCGATTCGCGAGGCGGTCAGCCATGTGCTGCACGCCAACAACCCGGCCCCGGCGATCCTGCTGGGCAGCGAATGGCAAGTGCTGGCCGCCAACGCCAGCACCGCGGTGCTGTTCGAGCTGGTGGGCATCCCGCCGCAGGCCAGCGACGGCTTGAACCTGCTGGCCACCTTGCTGGAACCGTGCGGCCTCGGCGATCACCTGATCAATGCCGACGAAATCCGCACCCTGGCCTGGCAGCGCGCCAGCCGGGAGGCGCTGGGCAATCCGACACTGGCGGCGTTGCTGGCCTCTCTGCCGGCGCCGGCCAGCACCGAGCGGTCCGAGGCGCTGCCGCCGTTGGTGCTCACCCGCGTGCGCTCGACCCGTGGCGAACTGAACTTCCTGTCGACCTTCACCACCTTCGGCATGCCCCAGGACATCACCCTCGCCTCGCTGCGCATCGAACATCTGATTCCTGCTGACGACGCCACCTGGCAGGTGATGCGCGGCGCCCATGCGGATTATGCGGCGCTGGTTTTGTGAAATATCTGTACGTAGACTGCCGCCATACCCCCACTTGAAGGCGGCGAAAAAAATCTGATGCAAGTTACCGAAGTCTCCATTGCCCAATTGCGCGCGGCGCTTGAAACCGGCCAGACCACGGCCGTTGAACTGGTCCAGGCGTACCTGGCGCGGATCGATGCCTATGACGGTGCGCAGACCGCTACCGCACTCAATGCCGTGGTAGTGCGCAACCCTCAAGCCCTGAAGGAAGCCGAAGCGTCCGATGCGCGCCGGGCCAAGGGCGAAACCTTGGGGCCATTGGACGGTATTCCCTACACCGCCAAGGACAGTTACCTGGTCAAGGGGCTGACGGCTGCGTCGGGCAGCCCGGCCTTTGCCAAGCTGGTCGCCCAGCGTGACGCCTTCACCATCGAGCGCCTGCGCGCCGGTGGCGCCATCTGTCTGGGCAAGACCAATATGCCGCCGATGGCCAATGGCGGCATGCAACGCGGTGTGTATGGCCGCGCAGAAAGCCCGTACAACGCCGACTACCTGACCGCGCCATTCGCCTCCGGCTCGTCCAACGGTGCCGGCACCGCGACCGCCGCGAGCTTCGCGGCCTTCGGCCTGGCGGAAGAGACCTGGTCGAGCGGGCGTGGCCCGGCGTCCAACAATGGCCTGTGCGCCTACACGCCGTCGCGGGGGGTGATTTCGGTGCGCGGCAACTGGCCGCTGACGCCCACCATGGACGTGGTCGTGCCCTACGCCCGCACCATGGCCGACCTGCTGGAAGTGCTTGACGTGGTGGTGGCCGACGATCCGGACACGCGCGGCGACCTGTGGCGCCTGCAGCCCTGGGTGCCGATTCCGAGCGCCACTTCGGTGCGCCCGGCGTCTTACGCGCAACTGGCGGTGACGGCCGAATCCCTCGTGGGTAAACGCTTCGGCGTGCCGCGCATGTACATCAACGCCGACCCGGACGCCGGCACCAGCGAAAAACCCGGCATCGGCGGGCCGACCGGGCAAAAGATCAACACCCGCGCCAGCGTGATCGACCTGTGGCAGGCCGCGCGCCAGGCCCTCGAAGCTGCTGGCGCGGAAGTCATCGAGGTGGATTTCCCGCTGGTGTCCAACTGCGAAGGCGACCGTCCCGGCGCGCCGACCGTGTTTACCCGCGGGCTGGTGTCCAAGGAATTCCTGCACGATGAACTGTGGGAGCTTTCCGCGTGGGCCTTCGATGATTTCCTGCGCGCCAACAACGACCCGGCGCTGAACCGCCTGGCGGATGTCGACGGCCCGCAGATCTTCCCGCACGACCCCGGCACCCTGCCCAACCGTGAAGATGACCTGGCCGCCGGCATGGACGAATACGTGCGCATGGCCGAGCGTGGCATCACCCCCTGGAACGAGATCAGCACCGTCCCCGATGGCCTGCGCGGTCTTGAGCAGACCCGCCGGATAGACCTGGAAGACTGGATGGACACGCTGGGGCTCGACGCGGTGCTGTTCCCCACCGTGGCCGATGTCGGCCCGGCGGATGCCGACGTCAACGAAGCCAGCGCCGACATCGCCTGGAGCAACGGCGTGTGGGTGGCCAACGGCAACCTTGCGATTCGCCACCTCGGCGTGCCCACCGTCACCGTGCCGATGGGTGTGATGGCGGATATCGGCATGCCGGTCGGGCTGACGTTCGCCGGGCGCGCGTACGATGACTCGGCGTTGCTACGCTTTGCAGCGGCCTATGAAGCGACGGGCAGCAAACGCCAGATTCCACCGCGCACCCCGCCATTGCCCTGCGCGTAAGCCGGTGGGAACGGAAAACGCTGGCTCGCCTGCGATGCCGGTCCTGTAGGAGCTGGCAAGTCAGCTCCTACAGGCGGTGTTACATCATCGGCACGGCAATCAGCAGGATCGCCGTGCCGTGGGTCAATGTCGCGGCAAGCACGCCGTAACGCATGCGCACGAGCGCACAGGCCAGCCCCTCGATCAGGGTAAACAGCAACACCGGCCAGCCCAACTGGGTGACGCTCAAGGCCAAAAAGGCATGGCAGGCGGCAAACGCCACGCCGCTGAGCAAGGCCGCGCGCAGCGGCGTGACCTGTTGTTCCAGGTAGCCCTGCAAGAACCCGCGAAACAACACTTCCTCAAGCGCATTGGCGCCATATGCCAGCACCAGCATGCCCGGCAGCCACGCCCAATAGCCGGGGATCGCCTGCACCTCAATCCCTTGATAGAGCCGCAACGGCACCCCGATCAGGCCGCCGACACCCAGCCCGACCACAAGCCCGAATGCACGCGGCCCCTTGACCCACACCACCCACCGCCATAGCTCGGGGGCGACATAGGCCAGCCCCCCGACCAGCACCAGCGACAGCCCACCCAAGGCGGCCAGCACCAACGCATTGTCGGTGAAGGCGATGCTTACCGCATCGCTCAATGCCCACAGGCCCAAGGGCGTCATGGCATCGCGCATCAGCACAAACGCCGCCAGCAGGATCAGGATGCGCATCGCCGCAAGCGACCTGGGCGTCAGCGCGAACCACAGGCCAAACAGCAACAGCCCCGGCGCCAGGTAGGCACCGTAATTGACCAGAACCGCGATGCCCTGGGTGATCATCGGTTCAGTCGTGGGCAACGGCGATCATGTCGATCTCCACCGCTGCCGACTTCGGCAACTGCATCACACCGACCGAAGTGCGCGTATGCACCCCGGCGTTGCCCAGAATCTCGTGCAGCAAGTCGGAGGCGCCATTGGCGACTTCACTCTGCTGATCAAAGTCCTCGGCGCTGCGCACATACACGGTAATGCGAGGGATGGCCTTGACCCGGTCCAGCGAACCCAAGGCTTGCTTGAGCAACCCCAGGCAACGCAAGGCGCTGATGCCGGCGGCGATTTGCGCCTGGGCCAGGGTGATGCTGTCGCCAACCTTGCCCGGCAGCACGATGGTGTCGCCTACACGTGGAATCTGGCCACTGATGTACAAGTGGTTGCCGTCACGGACCAGCGGCGTGTAGTTGCCGCCCACCTTGAATTCGTCCAACTGATAGCCGAGGCGTTGCTGGGCTGCCTGGTATTTCTCATCGGGGGTCATGCGCGTGCTTCCTCGTGGCGACGTCGCCATTCGTCCACGACATCGCCCAGGGTCTTGGGCGCGTCGTTGCGAATCCAGGCCATGAAAGGCCGGTCGAACTTGAACCCCGAACCACAGTGCTCAAGCATGAAACGGCGAACGTTCTGGGTGTTTTTATAGTGGCGGGTGACGGGTGTGGCGCGCGTGATGGGATCGCTGTGCCAATCAAAATCCATGTTGTCGTCTCCGGGCAATCAGGGTGTCCGGGCGTAGCATAGCGATGTGCTACCTGCACAGGAAGAGTCGGTAAGGATTGGCCTTGTGTTGAGACGTCGTATAAGTCGCCCAGTATTTTAAGGCGCCTGCAAGGCTAATCTTTTCAAGATATTTCAAAATTTCACTTTCCTTCGGCGCAGGAAATATTGCATGGTTGTACGACGACTTAATCGGTCGTGCCAGCCCCCAACAACAATAAGGAAACACCCATGCAAAACGTCAAAGTGCTGATCGGTTTTCTGTGCCTGTTCAGCGGTTATGTCGCCGCCGCGCCGGCTGCCGCCGAAAAGGATGTGGCCCAAGCGGTCGACCAGCTGACCCAAGCCATGCTGCACCTGGACCTCAAGCAACTGCACGCGCTGACCGCCGATAAACTCACCTACGGCCACTCCAGCGGCAAGGTGCAGAACAAGGATCAATTCATCGCCGACCTGGAAACCCACACCAGCGCGTTCAAGACCTTGGAAATGCAAAACCAGACCATCACCCTCAGCGGCGACACCGCGCTGGTGCGCAACCACTTCCACGCGCTGGCGGTGAACAGTGGCGTCGAAGTACCGACCGACATCGACAACTTCCAGGTCTGGCAGAAACAAAAAGGCAAGTGGCTGCTGATCGGGCGCCAGGCTTACAAATATTGATCGCCCGTGACTGAGGAACCCTCTGCGCGAAGGTGAGGATCGGGTTAGCATCAGCACTCCGATACTCACCGAGCCTGAATATGGACACTCACTCGATCCTGGCCTTTACCCTCGTTGCCGCTATCGCCATTGCCAGCCCAGGCCCGGCCATCCTGATGGCCCTGAACAACAGCCTGGCCTATGGCGCGCGCTCCACGTTGTGGTCAACCGCAGGCAATGCCAGCGGGTTGTTCTGCATGTCGGCGGCAGCGATGCTGGGATTGGGTGCGTTGATCATCAGCTCCGAGTGGGTCTTCAATGCCGTGAAGGTGCTCGGCGCCGGCTACCTGTTCTACCTGGGCGCCAGCAGCCTGCTGAAAAAATCCGGCACACTCGCGCCCGGCTCGCAGGGCCCCGCCCGCGTCAATCCACCGAGTCGCTGGAAGCTTTACAAGCTGGCGTTCCTGACCGCAGTGACCAACCCCAAGGCCGTGCTGTTTTTCACCGCACTGTTTCCACAGTTCCTTAACCAGCACGCCCCGCTGGTGCCGCAGTTCCTGGTGTTGACCCTGATTTTCATCCTGCTCTCGGCGTTGTCGTTGAGCCTGTATGCCCTGCTCGCTTCGCAGGCCAAGGGCTGGCTGGCGCGCCCGGTGTTTTCCAAGTGGGTCAACCGCGTAGTGGGGGCGACGTTTATCGGCTTCGGCGCCGCGCTGCTGAGCCTGCGACGCCAGACACTCTAGTACGGCCCGACAACCCGGCGCACAGTCAGCAAGGCTTCGCGTAGTGCAGGCATGTCCACCGACCCCAAGGCCAGACGCAACGCATGCGGCACATGGGCGGAGACAGCAAATGGCTCGGCCGTCGACACGCTGACTCCCTCGCGCTGCAGGGTCATGGCGACCTGGTCGGCGCGAACCTCTTCCGCCAGGGGCAACCATAGAAAGTACGACGTGGGATGGCTGATGGTCGCCAGCCCCTTTAGCACCTGTGCGGCCAGGGCTTGCCGGGCGCGGGCATCCTGGCGTTTCTGCGCTTCGAGTTGCGCCACCGTGCCGTCCTCGATCCACGCCACGGCGATGGCACTCATCACGCCGGGCACGTTCCAGGTGGTGGCCATGATGGTGCGCTCCAGCACCTTGACCCACGCCGGCGGCGCGGCAATAAAACCCACGCGCAAGCCGGTGGCGATGCTCTTGGACAGCCCACCGACATACACCGTGCGCTCGGGTGCCAATGTCGCCAGCGGGGGTGGCGGGTTTTCGACCAGAAACGCGTAGGCCGCATCCTCGATGATCATCAGATTGTGCTGACGGGCAATGCTCACCAACTGCTCGCGCTGCGACATTTCCATCACCCAGCCCAGCGGGTTATGCAGGGTCGGCATGCAGTACACGGCCCGCACCGGGCGCTGGCGACACAACGTTTGCAGGGCCTGCAGGTCGGGCCCGGCGGGGGTGACCGGCACGGCGAGTATTTCCAGGTGCAGCGTCTCGGCCAGCACCTTGAAACCCGAATACGTCAGCGCGTCGACGGCGATCACATCCCCCGGCTTGAGCAATGCCATCAGGGTCACCGCCAGGCCGTGCTGGGCGCCACTGACCACCAGCACCTGCTCGGCCTCGACCGTCAGCCCACGGTTGAGCAGGTGCCGCGCGACGGCAGCGCGTTCGTGCAGGCGGCCGGCGTGCGGCTGGTAACGCAGCAGCGCCTCAAGGTCGCCGGACAGCGCCAGTTGCCGCAAGGCGGTGCGCAGTAAATCGGCCTGGCCCGGCAATGAGGGGTAGTTGAAATTGAGATCGAGCAGGCCGGCCGCGACGTTCATCTGCCCACTGCCCTGCCCCGGCGGCAACGCGATTTCGCGCACGAAGGTGCCACGCCCGGTCTCGCCGCTGACCAGCCCCATCGCTTCCAACTCGGTGTACACGCGACTGGCCGTGACCAGGGCCAGGCCATGGTCGGCGGCGAGTTGCCGGTGAGTCGGCAGGCGCGTGCCGGGCGCCAGCCTGCCGCTGCGGATGTCGTCGGCAAAGGTATCGACCAGGGATTTGTAACGCGCGCGCGGCATAGGTGATGTATCCATGACAATTTTTTGATTGTCCTAATACTCGCCTCTAGGATGACGCGAACGCAACCGCAGTTTTCTTGGATACCGCTCATGGAACGCACAACCCCCTTCAGCAACCTGGACACCCGTACCCAAGGCTGGATCAACGGCTTTATCGGCGTGGTGATTTTCAGCGGCTCGCTGCCGGCTACGCGCCTGGCGGTGATGGAATTCGACCCGGTGTTCCTGACCCTGCTGCGCGCCACCATTGCCGCCGTGCTGGGCCTGCTGTTGCTCCGGCTGTTCAAGGAGAAACGCCCTGCGCGCAACCAATGGGCGCCCCTGGCGGTCGTCTCGCTGGGCGTGGTGATCGGCTTCCCTTTGCTCACGGCCCTGGCGCTGCAATACGTGACCTCGGCGCACTCCATCGTATTCATCGGCCTGCTGCCTTTGGCCACGGCGGTGTTCGGCGTGCTGCGCGGCGGCGAGCGACCCCGCCCGGTGTTCTGGCTGTTTTCGGTCCTCGGCAGTGTGCTGGTGATGGGCTATGCCGTGGCCCAGGGCTTGAGCGCCGCCCCGGCGGGTGACCTGCAGATGCTGCTTGCGGTGCTGGTGTGCGGCCTGGGGTATGCCGAAGGCGCCACCTTGTCGCGCAGCCTCGGCGGTTGGCAGGTGATCTGCTGGGCGCTGGTGGTGGCGCTGCCGGTGGTGGCGCCGCTGAGCCTGCTGCTGGCGCCGTCGACCTTGAGCGGGATCAGCCTGCCGGCCTGGTTGAGCCTGGGTTATGTGGCGCTGTTCAGCATGTTGATCGGCTTCGTGTTCTGGTACCGCGGGCTGGCCCAGGGTGGCATCGCCGCCGTCGGCCAGTTGCAACTGCTGCAGCCGTTCTTCGGCCTGGCGCTGGCGGCGGGATTGCTGCATGAACAGGTGAGCCTGGGCATGGTGCTGGTGACGCTGGCGGTGATCGGTTGCGTCGCAGGCGCCAAGCGATTCGCCCGCTAGCGCTGTGGCGCGACCATCTTGAACTTGATGTCGATGCCGTCGGAGACCACGCTGTTGCCGGCCCATTCACCCTCGCCGATCTTGAAATCGCTGCGTTTGAGGATGAATTTGCCGTCGAACACGCCAATGCCGCCTTGCTCCTTGAGCACCACGTCGAGGTCCACCGGGCGCGTGGTGCCCTTGATTGTCAGGTTGCCACTGATCTTGAAGCGGTTACCTCCCAGGGGCGTGACGGCGGTGGATTCATACACGCCCACCGGGTAGGTCGCAGTGTCGAACCAGGAGGCGCGTTGCAGCTCGTCGTTGGCGTCGGGGCTGCCGGCGTCGATGCTCGCCAACTGGATCTTCAGCACCGCATGCCCGGCCTCGGGCTTTTGCGTGTCAAAGCTCAGCGTGCCCTCGAAATCGCCGAAGGTGCCATACACGCTTTGCCCCAATTGCTGGTAGGTAAAGCTGATCTGGCTGGCGGTGCGGTTGACGTCGGTGTACTCCACCGCCTGGGCGCTGGTGCCAACACCGAGGAGGACAGCCAGGTAAATGAAAGGCTTCATGCAACGCTCCGCAAGAGGACAGGACACAGTACTGAGCTAACACCTCATGCCACGGATTTATTCCCATCCGGCGCGCGCCCTGCTAAATAGAGTAGTCGCCCGAGAATAATAAGGACGTTGCATGCACTCCCCTTCGCTACAGGACATCACCGCGCCGCAAGGCATCTGTTACGGCTGCGGCAGCAGCAACCCACACGGCTTGCACATCAAGAGCCGCTGGGATGCCGACGGCGTCCACGTGGTCGCCGAGCACCTGCCCGACGCCCAATACAGCGGCTGGCCCGACCTGGTCTACGGCGGCCTGATCGCGATGCTGGTGGACTGCCATTCCAACTGGACCGCCATGGCCTATCACTACCGCGCCGAACACCGCGAACCCGGCAGCCTGCCGCGCATCGACTGCGTCACCGGCAACCTGGGGATCAAATTCATCAAGCCCACGCCGATGGGCGTAACGCTGACCTTGCGCGCCCGCGTCGAGGGCGAGGTGGGACGTAAGACCCGCGTGGTCTGCGAGGTCTACGCCGGCGACGTGCTCACGGCCATCGGCGACTCGCTGTTCGTGCGGGTCGACACCGGTCAATTGGCCGCCGCCGCCCATGGCCGCACAGACTGAGGCTGGTCTACAGTGTCTGTCACCGCTAATCGAGGATTGCACCGATGACTCGTCTCACCGCGAAAGACTTTGCCCCCGAACTGCTGGAACTCTACGACGGCTACGCCCACGGCAAGATCAACCGCCGTGAATTCCTCGACCGCGCCGCGCTGTTCACCTTTGGCGGCCTCACCGCCTCCGCCCTGCTCGCCGCCCTGAGCCCCAACTATGCGTTGGCCGAGCAAGTGAAGTTCACCGACCCGGACATCGTCGCCGACTACATCACCTACCCCTCGCCCAAGGGCAATGGCAACGTGCGCGGCTACCTGGTACGTCCGGCGAAAGCCGCCGGCAAGTTGCCAGCGGTGGTGGTCGTGCACGAAAACCGTGGCCTCAATCCCTATATCGAAGACGTCGCGCGGCGCTTGGCCAAGGCCGGGTTTATCGCGCTCGCGCCGGATGGCCTGACCTCGGTCGGCGGCTACCCCGGCAACGATGAAAAAGGCGTGGAATTGCAGCAGAAAGTCGATCCGACCAAGCTGATGAACGACTTCTTCGCCGCCATCGAATGGCTGATGCACCACGACAGCAGCACCGGCAAAGTCGGCATCACCGGCTTCTGCTATGGCGGCGGCGTGACCAATGCGGCGGCAGTCGCCTACCCGGAACTGGGCGCGGCGGTGTCGTTCTATGGGCGCCAGCCGGAGGCCAAGGACGTGCCGCGCATCAAGGCACCGATCATGCTGCACTACGGCGAGTTGGACACGCGGATCAACGAGGGATGGCCGGCCTATGAGCAGGCGTTGAAGGCGGCCGGCACTACGTACGAAGCCTATATCTACAAGGGCGCCAACCACGGTTTCCACAATGATTCGACGCCGCGTTATGACGAGGCGGCGGCGAACCTGGCGTGGGAACGCACACTGGGCTGGTTCAACAAATACCTGGCCTGACCACGCCATGGCCGGCGATCACGGTGTGTCAGGCAGACCGCGATCGCCGAGCAAGCCGGCGTTTGCAGGAGATCAATGTTCCAGTGCGTAGCGCCGGCAATGGTTGAGGTAGCCCTGCTCATGGCTCCCCACCAGTTGCACCACACTGGTCCATAACCAGGACGGTGCATCCAGCTGCTTGGAGCGATTCTCCTGCAACACTGCCATCCAGTCCTTGCGCGCGTCACGGTCCATCTGCCGGGCATGCGCGATGCCGACGACCCGCGCCAGGTAGCCGGCGGCATGCATCGCATCGGTCTCGCTCAACTCATCCAGCTCCAGCTTCATGTCCTGGGGCAGCAGTTCCCGGATAAAAAACCCATGGTCGAGAAACCGCGTCGCCACCATGCGTTCGCCCAGGCTCGGTGACAGCTGGCGCGCGCCCTCCACCACCCGACGCCCGTTATCCCGCGGCATCTTGGCACGTGCCGCACGCGGTGCTGCGGCGCCGACGGCTTCCTTGATATCGATCAGGCAATATTCCTGGTCGTCCTTGTCCCCCACTCCCAGCAACGCCGCGTAACGCAGCAGGCCCAGCGAACTGCAGCCCTTGACCCAATAGGCCGAGTCCAGCAATTCAACCTTGGCATCCTTGGGCCGCCCTTTGAGCGAGGTGACCAACTGGTGGATTTCATCGGAGGCGCAGACGCTTTCCAGCGCGGTTTTTTCGGCGCGCGACAACGACCAGAAATGCTTGCCGAGTGGAATCGTCGGCCGCGCATTTTCAATGCGCTCACGCGCAAGATTCTTCCAGGTGCGCTCCACTGCGCTGCGCATCCCGGCCTTGACCTGGGACGGACGCGGCGGCGACTCGTCGGGCTTGTCCTTGAACGCCTGTTCGTAGCCAATCATCATTTCTTCGAGCATGCGCGCGGTGGTCACACCGGGCAGGTCCGAGCCTCGTGCGGCGGTGGCCAGGGACAGGGCCAGGCGCACCAGGTCATGGGCCGGGTTGCCGATCACCGCCTGGTCCAGGTCGCGGATATGCATGTCGATGCGGCCCTTGGTGTCGCCGGTCGGGCCCAGGTTGCCGGCGTGGCAATCGCCGCAGATCCAGATGGCCGGCCCCTGTGGCAGACGCCTGCCCATCTGGCTGTGCAGCCACTCGTAGAACTGCACGGTACTGCCGCGCACATAGGCGTGTGCCGAGCGCGCCATCTTCAGGTTGCGCAGTTGGGTGAGGTGCGGCATGCGGGCGGAGGGACGCGGTATTTTCATGGAAGAACTCAGTGCAGGTGTAGCGGTAGAGCCTCGGCCTCGGGAGAATGTTTCATTATGTTTCAAAAATAAATGGCATAACGCCGCCACCATTCATAAGCCACGCCAAACAATCCCACGCCAATCGGTCTTTCTAATCGCCGTCCCCTGCGCGCTAGCATCGGTCTCACTCGATGCAGCGAGTCATAACCCTAACTGCACACATCCACAAACACTGCCGCCCTAATAAAAGAGATAACGCAGATGAATGACGTGATGAACACCGCACCCCAGGCGCCCGCCAAGATCAACCTGGTCAAGGCCCGTGGCTCGCTGGTATGGGACGACCAAGGCAAGGAATACATCGACTGCACCGCCCAGGCGTGGTCGAACAACCTGGGGGCCAATGACCCTCGCGTCGTGGAGGCGGCGATCGCGCAACTGCGCGACATGACCCACATCCGCCCCAACTTCGGCTCGCCGGCCCACACCCGGCTGGTGGCCAAGTTGCGCGAAGTCTCGCCGGCCTCCCTCAACCAGATGGGCTTCGCCCTGCATGGCAGTCTCGCCGGTGAAATGGCGATGAAGCTGGCGTTCAAGAACCGCCCCGGCGCGCAGAACCTGCTGGTGCTGCAGGACGGTTACCACGGCCGTTCCCTGGCCACGCTCGGCGCCAGCTGGCCGCACCCGAACAACCCGTTCCTGGCGATCCAGCCACGTTTCACCCGCGTGCCGCACCCCAACCCCTACCGCACCCGCCTGGGCCTGGACCCGGAAACCGAATCCCAGCTGTGCCTCGGCCTGCTCGAAGACACCATCCTCAAGGGCGTCGACGGCGGCGTGGCGGCGGTGATGATGGAGCCGATCCAGGGCAATGGCGGGCATATCGAGTTCCCGCGTTCGTACTACAAGGGCGTGCGCGAAATCTGTGATCGCCTCGGCGTGCTGTTGATTTTCGATGAAGTGCAAACCGGGTTCGGGCGCATGGGCACCATGTGGGCCGCGGACTATTACGACGTACTGCCCGACATCATTGTGTTCGGCAAGGGCGTGGGCGGTGGCTTCCCGCTGGCCGGGATCCTCGCCGATGACAAGCTCAAGTGGTTCGACGAAGGCGAAGAAGCACTGACCTTCGGCCACTTCCCGGTCTCGCTGGCCGCCGGCTACGCGGCCGTGGAGGCCATCGTCGCCGACAACCTGTGCGAGAAGGCGCGCGATTCCGGCGACTACATCACCGCGCGGCTCAAGGAGATGCAGAGCCGCCATCCGCTGATCGGCGATGTACGCTGCCCGGGCCTGATGGCGTCCATCGAGCTGGTCAAGGATCGCACCACCAAGGAGCCGGCGTGCCGTGAATCCCAGGAGGTGTATCGCCTTGGGGTGGAACGCGGCGTATTGTTCGGCGAGAGCCGCTACGCCGGCCTGGGCAACCTGATCAAGGTCAAGCCGCCGCTGGACATCGAGCGCCCGCTGCTGGCCAAGGCCCTGGATGTGCTGGACGACGTCATCGGCATCATCGAGGAGCAACGGTCATGAGCACGATTGTCGACACCCCGGTGACCGCCCCACCGAATGCGCAGGCACCACTGTCCGGCGACGATGCCGACCTGGCGAGCCTCGGCTACGAGCAAAAAATGCACCGCACCATGAGTGCCTTCACCTCGTTTGCGCTGGCCTTTTCCATGGTTTCGATCAACACCGGCGTGGTCACCCTGTTTGCCGACCCGTTCAACCGGGTCGGCGGTATCGGCATCCTCCTGTGGCTGCTGGTAATCCCGTTGGTGTGCTGCATCGTCATGGTCTACTGCCACCTGGCCGGGCGCATTCCGCTGACCGGCTACGCCTATCAATGGTCGAGCCGCCTGGCCGGCAATCACTTCGGCTGGTTCACCGGCTGGGTGGCGTTCACCTCGTTTGTCGCCGGCACCGCCGCCACCTCGGCGGCGATCGGCACGGTGTTCGCGCCGGAGATCTGGGCCAACCCCACCCAAGGCCAGATCCAGGGCCTGAGCATCGGCGCCACGCTGGTGGTGGGCCTGCTGAACATCTGCGGGATTCGCCTCGCCACGCGGATCAATGACATCGGCGCGATCATCGAAATCATCGGCACGGTGCTGCTGGCCATTGCCTTGTTCCTGGGAGTGCTGTTCTTCTTCGAGCACACCCAGGGTGTGGCGATCCTGACCTCGGCGCAACCGGTCAGCGGTGGCGAGATCAGCTTCACCACCCTCGCCCTCGCGACCCTGCTGCCGGTATCGGTGCTGCTGGGCTGGGAAGGCGCGGCGGACCTTTCCGAAGAGACCAAGGACCCACGCCGCGCGGCGCCCCGGGCGATGATCCGTGCGGTGCTGGTGTCCAGCGTGCTGGGTTTCGTGGTGTTCGCGCTGCTGAGCATCGCCATCCCCGGCTCGGTCAGCGACCTGCTCAGCCACAGCGAAAACCCGGTGATCAACATCGTGCGCCTGCAACTGGGCAACGCAGCGGGGGTGGGCATGATCGTGATCGCGTTCGCGTCGATCCTCGCATGCCTGATCGCCAACATGGCGGTCGCCACGCGCATGACCTTCGCCCTGTCGCGCGACAACATGCTGCCGGGCTCCAAGGTGCTGGCGAAGATCAACCCGCACTTCGGCACGCCGGTGGCCGCCATCGTGCTGATCACCGCCATTGCCGTGCTGCTCAACCTGGCGAGCGGCGGGTTTGTCACCGCGATCTACTCGATGGTCGGGCTGACTTACTACTGCACCTACCTGCTGACGCTGATCGCGGCGTTCCTGGCCTACCGCAGCGGGCGCATGCCCGGCGCGCCCGAGGGCGTCTTCAGCCTCGGCCGCTGGCTGTTGCCGATGATCCTGCTGGGCGGCGCCTGGGCCATCGCGGTAATCCTCACCCTCAGCGTGCCCGAAGAAAGCCACACCGGCGCCCTCACCACCGGCGTTACACTGGGCGTCGGTGTGCTGTGGTGGCTGTTCTCGCTGCGCACACGCCTCAACAATGGCAGTGCCGGGCCGAGCAGCAAATTGCTGGATCACTAACCCGCACCAGGCCCTGCATAAAACCCCGTACGCGGGGTTTTGTGTTGTCACCCTCAAGGAGATTGACCGATGTTTGCACAGGCCACCTGGCTCAACCCGCCGCAACAATGGACGCGGCAGGCTGACCACCTGACCGTCGTCACCGATGCCCACACTGACTTCTGGCGTGAAACCCACTATGGATTTGTCCGCGACAACGGCCACTTCCTGCACGTGCAAACCGCCGGCGCATTCACTGCGCAGGTGAAAGTCGAAGGCGCCTTCGCCGAGCTTTACGACCAGGCCGGCTTGATGGTGCGGGTGGATGAAGCGCATTGGGTGAAGATCGGCGCCGAGTTGTCGGATGGCGTGACGCTGCTCAGCAGCGTGTTGACCGACGAGGTCTCGGACTGGGCCACCGGTGTCTTTCCCGGTGACCCGCAGGCATTCTGGATTCGCGCCACGGTGGCCAATGGCGTGCTGCGGGTGCAAGTGTCAGTGGACGGCGTGCACTGGCCACTGGTGCGCCTGGCGCCCTTCCCGGTCGCCGCGTCCTACCAGGTGGGCCCCTACTGCTGCACACCGGAACGCGCGGGGCTGCAGGTGCGGTTTTCCGAATGGCAGGTGGACGCGCCCAACGGCAAGTCGCTGCACGACCTGTCCTGACTAGCCTCGGCTGCGGGCGACTTCCAGCGCCAGCTCGGCGAAGTTGCGCGCGGCCACGCTGGGATGTGGCGGCAAGGCCACCGCGACGGCGCACATCGGCATATCAGCGATCACCGGAAACGCCAGCCCCGGCCGCGCGTAGAAGCGTGCCGTGGACAGCGCGGTGATGCTGATGCCGCGCTCGGCGGCGACAGCCTGCAATTCGGTTTCCACCGTCGAGGCTTCGTGCACGATGCGCGCCGGCTGGCCATTGCGATAGGCGTCGGCGGTCCAGTAGCTGCGCCATACCCCGCTGCCCGGCGCGGCGATAATCGGCTCGTCGAGCAGGTCATGAATACTCACACGACTCTCCCCGGCCAAGCGATGCCCGGAAGCCAGGCAGGCCACGCACGGCTCGGTGACCAGCGTGTGCAACTCGATCTCCGCCAGGCCCAGCGGCGGGCGCAACACCGCGACGTCCATGCCGTCGTCGATGCCGGCGTGGGGCGAACCGAAATCGTATTCACGTACCACCAGTTCAATCTCGGGATAACGCCTGGCGAACACGCTGAGGATCTGTGGCATCAGGTCGACACCCGCACCGATCAAGAAACCGATATTCAAGGAACCGCGTACCCCGCGTGCATGTTCCTGGGCGGTGCGCACCAGTCGGCTGACACCGTTGACGATGTCTCGCGCTTCCACCAGCAACGCCAAGCCCGCCTCGGTCAGTGCGACGTTGCGGGTGTTGCGCTGGAACAGCTGCACGTCCAGCAGCGCCTCGAACTGGCGGATCGTCTGGGACAGCGCCGGTTGCGAGACATGCAGCCGAGTCGCGGCGCGCACAAAGCTGAGCTCCTCGGCCACCACCACAAAGGCCTTGAGTTGACGGATGTCCACGCCGGAAGTTTGCATCGAGGCTCCTTGTGATAAGCCTTTGGGCCGAGGGTGAGAATCGCATGAGGCATGACACCAAGGACAGCACAAATATTGTGGGGGGAGTTTGTCCTCTGCAGAGGTTGTCCTGTGCCAAGGGGGGGTTGTCCTGGGCAGAGGGGTTGTCCTGTGGCAAGGGGGCTTGTTCTGGGCAGAAGGGCTTGTCCTGTGGCAAGGGGATTGTTCTGAGCAGAGGGGTTGTCCTGTGGTGAGGGGACTTTCCTGGACAGAAGGGTTTTCCTGTGGTGAGGGGGCTTGCCCCCCGTTGGGCTGCGAAGCGGCCCCAAAAAAAGCGGGAGCGCTTCGCACTCCAACGGGGGGCAAGCCCCCTCACTACAGGACTAGCCCCCTCACCACAGGTCGACCCAACTTCAGTGATCAGGCACTTCGCACAACCATGCCTTGAACGCCGCCATCGCCGATGTTTCAGCCCGTGACTGCAAACGCGTCAACCAATAACTGCCCGTGGTAATGCCCACCGCGAACGGCTGGCGAATCGCATCACTTTCCAGTTGCCGCGAGAACATCATCGCCGGTGCCAGTGCCACGCCGATGCCTTGCAGCGCCGCCTCCATCATCGCCAGCGACGAGTCGAACACAATGCTGCGCGGTACCAGGGTGTCGGCGGGCAGCCCGGCGGCCTGGAACCACAGGTTCCACTCATCGGCGCGGTAGGAGCGCAGCAGCGTGTGCTTCAACAGGTCGGCCGGCGTGTGCAGTTGCTCGGCAATCTGCGGGACGCACAACACGGTCAAGGGGGCTTCGAGCAGTTGGCATGCATCGGTGCCGTGCCAGGCACCGGCGCCGAAGCGGATCGCGTAATCCAGGCCTTCGGCAGCCACGTCGACGCGGTTGTTGTGGGTCGACAGGCGCAGGTCGATAAACGGGTAGCGGCTCTGGAAGTCCGGCAGGCGTGGCAGCAGCCAGCCGACGGCAAAGGTGCCGACCGCGCCGACTGTGAGGACCTCGCGGTAATGCCCGCCCTCGAACTGGCCTAAGGTATGTGCAATGCGGTCGAACGATTCACGCACCACCGGCAGCAGGGTCTCGCCTTCGCGGGTGAGCATCAGCCCGCGTGGCAGGCGCTTGAACAAGGTGACATTGAGCTGCGCCTCGAGGCTCTTGACCTGATGGCTGACCGCCGCCTGGGTCACGCACAGCTCGATGGCGGCGCGGGTAAAGCTCAGGTGCCGGGCGGCCGCCTCGAAGGCGCGCAAGGCGTTCAGCGGCAGATGGGAGCGGAGCATAGTGACCCCAGAATTTCTAATGGCTGCTGCGAGATATCATCGTTTGCCCAGGGTTGGCGAACTGCATACATTTGCCTCGCCCGCGCAGGCTCTTTTCAATCGATCACTCTCATGGAAGCGTTATCATGCCCAAACATTTACGGTCTGGCGTGCTTAATTTCACCGCCATCGCGGCCTTTTTCAGCGCCAGCCACTGCCTGGCCGCCGCCGACCTGCAGGCCGTAGCCGACGCCAGCATCAAACCCCTGATGCAGCAGCAGGCTATTTCCGGCCTGGTCGTCGGCGTGATCAAGGACGGCAAGGCGCAATACTTTAACTACGGCGTCGCCAGCAAAGACACGCAGCAATCCGTCAGTGAAGACACCCTGTTTGAAGTCGGTTCGGTAAGCAAGACCTTCGCCGCGACCCTCGCCGGTTATGCGGTGGCCAGCGGCACACTCACGCTCTCCGACAAAGCCAGCCACTATTTGCCCGCACTCGCCGGCGGCACGTTCGATCACGTCAGCGTGCTCAACCTCGGCACCTACACGGCCGGCGGCCTGCCCCTGCAATTCCCCGCCGCGGCGGATAACAACCAGCACATGCTCAGCTACTTCCAGCACTGGAAACCCGACTTCGCGCCTGGCACCCAGCGCTTGTACTCCAACCCGAGCCTGGGCCTGTTCGGCTACCTCGCGGCACAAAGCCTGAAGCAGCCGTTCGATCAACTGATGGAAAAAACCCTGCTGCCCCAACTCGGGCTCAAGCACACCTTCATCAACGTGCCGAAAAGCCAAATGAGCCTCTACGCCCAAGGCTATGGCAAGGACGGCAAACCGGTACGCGTCAGCCCCGGCGCGCTGGACAGCGAAGCCTACGGGATCAAGACCAGTGCCGCTGACCTGCTGCACTACGTTGAAGTGAACATGCACCCGACGCGCCTGAGTAAAACCTTGCAGCAGGCGATAGGCGTCACCCACACCGGCTATTACACCGTGGACGGCATGACACAGGGTCTCGGCTGGGAAATGTACCCCTACCCCGTTCCGCTTCAAATATTGCTCGACGGCAACTCCACGCAAATGGCCATGCAGCCGCACCCGGTCAACTGGCTGACCCCGCCACGAGCGCCGCACGCCGATACGTGGGTGAACAAGACCGGTTCCACCAGTGGCTTTGGCGCCTACGTGGCCTACGTACCGAGCAAGGGGCTTGGGGTGGTGATCCTGGCGAACAAGAACTACCCGAATGGTGAACGCGTGAAAGTCGCGCATGCGCTTTTGAGCGCGATGGATAACTGAGATCCGACACAAAACTGAACTGTGGGAGCGGCGGTGCGACGATTCGACTCGCCCGGCTCCCACAGGGTATTGCAGTGTTTTCGCCGGTTACATGCCCAGCCAGTGCGGCAACGCCAGCGAGATGAACGGCAGGTACGTGACCATGATCAGGAACACCAGCAGGATCATCAGCCACGGCAACGCCGCGCGAATCGTCTGCCCGAGGCTCAGGCCGGTCACCGCCGAGGTCACGAACAGGTTCAACCCGACCGGTGGGTGGACCAGGCCGATTTCCATGTTGACCACCATCACGATCCCCAGGTGAATCGGGTCAATGCCCAGCTTCATCGCAATCGGGAAAAAGATCGGCGCCAGGATCAGCACAATCGCCGACGGCTCCATGAAGCTCCCCGCCACCAGCAACACAATATTGACCATGATCAGAAAGCCGATCGGCGTCAGCCCTTCGGAGATCACCCACGCGGTGATTTCCTGCGGGATCTGCTCGGTGGTCAGCACATGCGCAAAGAGCATGGCGTTGGCGATGATAAACATCAGCATGATCGCCAGGCGCCCGGACTCCAGCAGCACCTTGGGGCAGTCGCGAAACGTCATGTCCTTGTAGATGAACAGCGCGACAAACGCCGAGTACACCGCCGCCACCGCCGCCGCTTCGGTCGGGGTGAACATGCCGCTGTAGATGCCGCCGAGAATAATCACCAGCAGCAACAGGCCCCAGAATGCACGGCGTGCGCAGGTCAGCCACTCACGAAAGGTCGCGCGCGGCTGCGCCGGCAGCTTCTTGATGCGCGCGACAATGTAGATCGCGACCATCAACATCAGCCCGAGCAGCAGGCCGGGAATCACCCCGGCCATGAACAGCTTGCCCACCGAGGTTTCCGTCGCCGCCGAGTACACCACCATCACGATCGACGGCGGAATCAGGATACCCAGGGTGCCGGCGTTGCAGATGATCCCCGCGCCGAATTCCTTCGGGTAACCGGAGCGCACCATTCCCGCCACGGCAATCGAGCCCACCGCTGCCACCGTCGCCGGTGACGAGCCGGACAGCGCCGCGAACAGCATGCACGCCAGCACCGCCGCAATTGCCAGGCCGCCACGGATATGCCCGACACAGGCGTTGGCGAAGTCGATCAGGCGCTGCGCCACGCCGCCCGTGGTCATGAACGCACCGGACAACAGGAAGAACGGAATCGCCAGGAAGGTGTAGGCGTCCGAGGTTTCGAACAGCTTGATCGCCAGCGAACTCACCGAGTCCTGGCTGAACATCAGGATCGACACCGCGCCGGACAAGCCCAGGGAAATCGCGATGGGCACGCCGAGGAACATGAACACGAACAACAGCAGGAATAGACAGAGCACGGCCATCAGTGACGCTCCTCATGGCTGCCAGCCAACTTGCTGGCCTCACCGGCCTCGTCGGCCAGGCCCAACCCGACCTGACGGTGGGTAAAGATGCGGTAGAAAATTTCCAGGTAGCGGATAAACACCAGGGCAAAGCCGATCGGCACGATGATCACGATGTCGCCGACGTCGACGCCGTACTGGTCGAGGTCTTCGGCGCCGATATGGGCCGTCATCACCGCGCTGACCCACTTGTAGCTGGCGACCATGAACAGCCCGGCGTAGGCCAGGCAGCACAGGCACGCGAGCATCCCGAGCACGCGTTGCACCGGGCGCTTGGTCAGCTTGACCAAGGCGTCCACGCCCAGATGGCCGGCGGTGCGCACGCCGTAGGAAATGCCAAAGAAGATCAACCAGCCGAACATCGCCTTGGTCAGCGCCACGCTCCAGGTCATGTCCTGGGCCCAGGTCATGGTGTGGTCGCCCAGGGCATTGAAGAAATTGCTGCTCAAGGCCCACTTGTCGGCCAGGGAGAAGAACAGCGTGTAGATGTTGTTGAGCATGACGTAGACGAATGTCACCAGGGTCATGGCGGCCAGCAGGAAGGCAATAAAGCCTTCCTCCAGGTGCTCCCAGACGCGCCTTAGCGTTTGCATGGCAAAACCTCGCGAAACTGGACGGGGGTATTCACGACAAGTCACTGACGAAACCGGATCAATGTGGGAGCTGGCTTGCCTGCGATACGGGCGACTCGGTCTTTCAGGAACACCGAGGTGAGGCCATCGCGGGCAAGCCCGCTCCCACAGGAGTCGGGTTTGTTTCAGCAATCGATTACTGGTTGGAAGCGTCGGCTGCCTTGATCAGGTCGGCCCCGATCTCACCCTCGAACTTCTGCCACACCGGACGCATGGCTTCGCGCCACAGCTGGCGTTGCTCGGGGGTCAGCTCGATGATCTCGCTGGTCTTGGCGTCGACGATCTTCTGCTTGGCCGACTGGTTCAGCGCCTCGGCCTGTTTGTTCACCTCGACGGCGACTTCGACCATGATCTGCTCCAGCGTGCTGCGAATGTCCGGCGGCAGGCCGTTCCAGAAGGTGGCGTTGGTGATCACCATGTAGTCGATCAGGCCATGATTGGACTCGGTGAAGTACTTCTGCACCTCGTTGACCTTCTGGCTCTCATAGTTCGACCAGGTGTTCTCGGTGCCATTCACGGTGCCGGTCTGTAAGCCTTGGTACACCTCGGCGAAGCTCATCTTGCGCGGGTTGGCGCGGATCGCCTTGAACTGCTCTTCAAGCACACTGGAGGCCTGCACGCGGAACTTCAGGCCACGGGCGTCCTTGGGTTCATGCAGGGCCTTGTTGGACGAGAGTTGCTTGAGGCCGTTGTGCCAATAGGCCAGGCCGAGGATGTTCTTGTCCTGCATCGAGGTCAGCAGAGCCTTGCCCTGGGCAGCCTGGAAACGGTCGACGGCAGCGAGGTCATTGAACAGGAACGGCAGGTCATAGATCTGCACTTGCTTGGTGTATTGCTCGAACTTGGCCAGCGACGGCGCCAGCATCTGCACGTCGCCCAGCAGCAGCGCCTCCATCTCCTTGCCATCGCCGAACAGCGACGAGTTGGGGTACACCTCGACCTTGACCTTGCCCGGCAGGCGCTCTTCGGCGAGTTTCTTGAACAGCAACGCGCCCTGGCCCTTGGGGGTGTTTTCGGCGACCACGTGGGCGAACTTGATGACAATCGGATCCGCCGCCTGGGCCAGGCCCGCAGCGAACAAGGTGGCGGCGCACAGCAGCGCCCGGGAAAGCTTGAGCATGGGAAATCACCTTCTTATTGTTGTGTTGTAGGGCAAGGTGCCTGATGTCATGCGTGTAGTGAATTTCGAATTTTAGATACCTGCGTTCGGCGTGGACGAACGCGGGTCCGGCACACCACGGAGATCCAATCTGGGCGCTGGCTGGCCGGCACCTACAGCTGGGGTGGTGTGGTTTATTTATGCGCAGCCAGCAGTCTCTGCGCACGCAACAGCACCGGCGCATCGACCATCTGCCCATCGACTTGATAGGCCCCTGCCCCATCGGCGCCGCCGTCTACCACGCGCTTGGCCCAGGCCAGGTCTGCCGCACTCGGCGCCAGCGCCTCGTGGATCACCACCACCTGCCGGGGGTGAATGCACAGCGCGCCGGCAAAGCCCATTTCATACGCATGCCGGATCGAACGGCGCAGGCCCTCGGGGTCATCGATGGCCGGGTGCACGCCGTCCAGTGGCGCCACCAAGCCTGCCGCGCGCGAATGCACGATCAACGCCAGGCGCGCCTGGTCGAGGGCGAACTGCGCGGCCGGCGAATGGCTGCTGAGGTTCAGGTCCAGTGCCAAGTCCAGGCCACCGAACGACAGGCGCTGCACCTGCGGCGCACGGGCGATTTCAGCCACGGCCAACAAACCGCGCGCACTCTCGATAATCGGCCAGATCACTTTGCCGGTGGCGGCCACCACGGCGACCTGGGCGGCACTTTCCACCTTCGGCAACAACACGCCGGCCACATTTGCATGGGCTTTGCAGAACGCCACATCTTCGAAGTGCTCGGCATGCTCCGGCGCATTGATGCGCACCCAGACCTGGGCGCTGGGATTGGCGGTCAAAAACGCCGCGAGGTTATCCCGCGCCTGGCGCTTGAGGGGTTCTTCCACAGCATCTTCAAAATCCACGATCACTGCGTCGGCACCACTGGCCAGCGCCTTGGAAAAGCGCTCCGGCCGGCTACCGGGAACAAACAGCGCCGAGCGCACAAGAGGGTTTGGCATCACACAATTTCCTTGTTATCGCCCCCGGTAGGCGCTGGCTGGCCAGCGATGGCGGCCCAGAGATCAACGCAAGACTCAAGGACGCGATCGTCGGCACGCCGGTGCCTACAAAGGGTGCGGGGTCAAATGACGCCGCGTGTTTTCAGGGTTTCGATGGCTTCGGCGCTGAAGCCGAGCTGGTCGAGAATCGCTTGGCTGTGCTGGCCCAACGCAGGAACGGCATCCATGCGCGGGGTAAACGCCGCATTGCGCCCCGGTGGCAGCAACGACGGCAGCGGACCGGCCGGGCTGTCGACTTCACGCCAGCGATCACGCGCCTTGAGTTGCGGGTGGTCCCACACACCTTGCATGTCGTTGACGCGCGCGCTGGCGATCTGCGCGTCTTCCAGGCGCTGGATCAGCGCCTCGGCATCCAACTGCGCAAAGCTGTCGACGATGATCTGGCGCAATACCTCACGGTTGGCCGAGCGCTTGAAGTTGGCGCTGAAGCGCTCATCCGTGGCCAATTGCGGGGTGAGCAGCACCTTGTCGCAGAATGCCGCCCATTCGCGCTCGTTCTGCAGGCCGAGCATCACCGTGCCGCCGTCGCCGGTGGGAAACGGCCCATACGGGTAGATCGTCGAATGCGCCGCGCCGGCACGGGGTGGCTGCGGTGCGCCGTCGAACGCGTAATACATCGGGTAGCCCATCCACTCCACCAGGCTTTCGAGCATGCTCACGTCAATGCGGCTGCCCTTGCCGGTCTTGCCACGCAGCAGCAGCGCCGAGAGGATGCCGCTGTAGGCGTACATGCCGGCGGAGATATCGGCGATGGAGCAACCGGCCTTGGCCATCTGGTCTTCACCAGGGCCACCGGTGACTGACAAAAAGCCGCCCTCGCTCTGGATCAGCAGGTCGTAGGCTTTCTTCTTCTCGTAGGGCCCGCCTTCGCCATAGCCGGAAATATCGCAGACGATCAGCCGAGGAAAACGCTCGTGCAGCGCCTCGAACGACAAGCCCATGCGCGCCGCCGCACCGGGTGCAAGGTTCTGCACCAGCACGTCGGCATCCGCCAACAGGGCTTCGAGGATATCGCCGGCCTCGTCCTGCTTGAGGTCCAGGGTCAGGCTTTCCTTGGAGCGGTTGGTCCACACGAAATGCGAGGCCAGCCCACGCACGCGTTCGTCGTAGCCACGGGCAAAATCACCGGCCCCGGGGCGTTCGATCTTGATCACGCGGGCGCCGAGGTCCGCCAGCTGGCGGGTACAGAATGGCGCGGCAATCGCATGTTCCAGGCTGACAACGGTGATGCCGTCCAGCGGTCGTTGGTTGCTCATGACAGTTCCTTCCTCAAAGCCAATGGGCCATGGACGCGGCGTTGCGCAAATCCCAGACCTTGGCGATCAATGCGTCGGCCTGGGCCGGTGTGCGCGCGGCGCTGAACTGGGTGAGGCGCTGGAATTTGTCGGCCAGCTCCTCGCGACTCAAGGTGTTGCCCGGGTCGCCCTTGGGCTCGTCGATGGCGCCGTGCAGCGTGCGGCCGTCCACGGTGGTGACGGTGACGCGGCCCAGCCAGCGCTGCGGATAGGCGCGGTCGACTTCGGGGTCGAGGGTCATGCTGACCTTGTCGCGAAACGCCGCCACGCCAGGATCAGTCAACGCCCGTTCGTGGAATTCGGTGAGCCCGGCCTTGCCATGCACGGCGATCAATCCCAGCACGGTGCCCATGGAAAACTTGGCCTGGTGCACGCTGGTCGGCACGTTCACTCGCCCGAGCACATCGATGGCGCCCTGGTGCACACGCGTTTGCACGTGGCTGATGTCGGCGGCGCTGAGGCCTTCGCGCTGCATCAGATCCAACAGCGCATCGGCGGCAGGATGGGTATGCCGGCACGAGGCGTGGAACTTGAACGAGGTTTCCAGCAGCGCCCAGCGGCTGCCCAGGCCAGACGACAACTTGCTCGGCTCGGCGTCCGTGGACATGCCCGCCGCCAGGCCTTGGTCGCCTTCCAGGATATTGCGCGCGCCGGTCAGCCCATCCGCCGTCAGGTAAGCGGCGAGCAATCCGTCTGCTGCAGCCTTGGCCGTGTGCAGTTGCTTGGAGTCGGCGGCGTCGCGCAAAAACTCCCACAGCCCGGCGGCCTGGGTGCCGGCGCTGCCGAGCAGGTTGATGAATTGTTCTTGGTTGAACGCCAACAACTTGCCCACCGCCACGGCCGCGGCCAGCGTGCCGACGGTGGCCGTGGTGTGGAAGATGCGGTAGTGGGAACGGCCCATGAATTCGCCGATGCGGATCCCGGCCTCATAACCGGCCACCGCGGCCAGCAGCAACTCGCGGCCGGATTTGCCGAGGTCCTGCGCCGCCGCCAAGGCAGCGGGAAACACCACCGTTGCAGGGTGCAGCACCGAGCTGTTATGCAGGTCGTCCTGCTCCACCAGATGCGACGCGGCGCCGTTGACCAGCGCGGCGAAATACGCACTGCTACTGCCACCGTTGACGATCACCTGCGCCGGGCCGCTGCTCGGTCCCATCTTTTGCGCATAGCGCTCGAACAACGGAATCGGGTGGGCGCCCTGGCTGGCCAGCGCCGACGCCAGCCAATCCAGGATAAGGTCTTCGGTGCGCGCCAACACCGGCTCGGGCAAGTGTTCGTAGTGCAGCTCGGCAAGGAACCGACACAGGGCTTGGGTATGGCTCATGGTCAGGGCCTCAGAAGCTGCGTGGCAGTTCGAGCAAGTGCTCGGCCACGTAGGACAGGATCAGGTTGGTCGAGATCGGCGCCACCTGGTACAGGCGGGTTTCGCGGAATTTGCGCTCGACGTCGTACTCACAGGCAAAACCGAAGCCGCCGTGGGTTTGCAGACAGGCGTTGGCCGCCTCCCAGGACGCCTTGGCCGCCAGGTATTTGGCCATATTGGCGCTGGCCCCGGCGTTCTGGCCGCTGTCGTATTCCTCGCAGGCGCGCCAGCGCATCAGGTCGGCCGCTTCGATTTCGATATGCGCTTCGGCAATCGGGAATTGCACGCCTTGGTTCTGCCCGATGGGCCGGCCAAACACCACGCGGTCGCGGGCATACGCACTGGCCTTTTCGATGAACCAGCGGCCGTCGCCGATACATTCGGCGGCGATCAGCGTGCGCTCGGCGTTGAGGCCGTCGAGGATGTATTTGAAGCCCTTGCCCTCCTCGCCAATCAGGCTATCGAGGGGCAGTTCCAGGTTGTCGAAGAACAGCTCGTTGGTCTCGTGGTTGACCATGTTGGCGATGGGCTGCACGGTCAGGCCGTTGCCGATGGCCTCGCGCAGGTCGACCAGGAAGATCGACATGCCCTCGGACTTTTTCTTCACCTCAGCCAGGGGCGTGGTGCGCGCCAAGAGGATCATCAGGTCGGAATGCTGCACCCGCGAGATCCAGACCTTCTGGCCATTGATCACGTATTTGTCGCCGCGCTTGATCGCGGTGGTCTTGATCTTGGTGGTGTCGGTGCCGGTGGTGGGCTCGGTCACGCCCATCGACTGCAGGCGTAATTCGCCGCTGGCGAGCTTGGGCAGGTAGAAGCGTTTTTGCGCCTCGCTGCCGTGGCGCAGCAAGGTGAACATGTTGTACATCTGGCCGTGCACGGTGCCGGAATTGCCGCCGCAGCGGTTGACCTCCTCGAGGATCACCGAGGCTTCCGCCAGGCCCAGGCCGGAGCCCCCGTATTCTTCAGGGATCATCGCCGACAGCCAGCCGGCGTCGGTCAGCGCCTTGACGAACGCTTCGGGGAAGCCCTTTTCTTCATCGATCTTGCGCCAGTAAGCCGCGTCGAATTCGGCGCACAAGGCGCGCACACCGTCGCGGATAGCATTCAGTTCTTCGTTGTCATTGGGGTGCATGTCACGGCTCTCCGCCTGTTGTTCTTGGATTATTCGAAACGCACTTCGGCGGTCTGCGCGAGGCCGTCCGCATTGCCCGCCCATAGCGCGGCGACACCGTCGGCGGTCACGCGCCCGCCGACTTCAAACGGCTGCGGCGCAATCAACGGGCGTACACCGCGATAGGCAAAATGGCGCAAGGTCGCGTCCGGATGCGCACGGCAAAAGGCTCGCAAGCTCAAGGTGGCGATCAGCGGACCATGCACCACCAGCCCGGCATAGCCTTCGGTGCCGGTGACGTAGGGGTAGTCGTAGTGAATGCGATGGCCGTTGAAGGTCACGGCACTGTAGCGAAACAGCAGGGTCGGCGTCGGGTCGACCGTCTCTTTCCACTCGCCCCGGGCCAGGGCATCGCCGCTGCCGGCCTTGGGTGGCGTCGGTTCCCGGTAGACGATGTCCTGTTCTTCGCGGATGGCCAGGCGGCCGTCCTGGGAGTAGTCGTGGCGCACGGTAACGAACAGCAGCGAACCGGTGCGGCCGGTCTTTTCTTCGACCCGGGTGATGGTCGACACGCGCGTCGCCGCCTCACCGGCACGCAAGGCGTGCAGGAACTCGATACGCCCACCGGCCCACATGCGATTGCGATTGTCGGCCGGCGGCAGGAAACCGCCCCGGGCCGGATGGCCGTCGGTGCCCAGGGCAGTCTCCGGCAGCGGGTCCTGGAAAAAGCACCATTGCCACAGCGGTGGCAGGTCAGCACCCAGCTCTGGCACGGGTTCGCCGAAGGTGGCGGCGATTCGCTTGAGCAGGTTGGGGCTCAGGTGATCGTGGGCGGTTTCGCTTCGGCCGATCCAATCAGTGGCGCTCATCGGGTGCAGGTCCTCGGGCAGTGAGTGTCTGCCCCGGATCATGCAAGCGCGTGCCCGTTCTGAGAATTTGCATTTCAATAAACCAGCGTTCGGTTATGCTGAACGCCAGCCTCAATTACAAGCGTATTCCTTGTAGGCGCTGGCCTGCCCGCGCCTTGTTGCCATCACCGCTGCCCGAATAGGTGTCTTGCATGCACTTTGATCTCGCCGACCTGCGCCTGTTTATCCATATCGCCGAATCCCCCAGCCTGACCCAGGGCGCCAAGCGTGCGTTTCTCTCGCCGGCTGCCGCGAGTGCGCGGATCAAAGCCCTGGAGGGCCAACTCGACACGCGCCTGCTGTACCGCGACAGCCGTGGCGTGGAGATCACCCCGGCGGGCGAACGGCTGCTGCACCATGCGCGGTTGATCATGCGCCAGGTCGATTATCTGAAGAGTGAGTTCACCCAGTACGGCGTCGATTCTGCCGGGCATATCCGCATCTTCGCCAACACCACGGCGGTCACCGAGTTCCTCCCGGAGGTACTCGCGGGTTTCCTGTCGCAGCGCCCCGGCGTGACCGTGGACCTGCAGGAGCGCCTGTCCCGCGATATCGTGCGCGGCGTGCTCGATGGCACCAGCGACATGGGCATCATCGCCGGCCCTGTGGAAGCCGCGGGTCTGCAGGTGCTGCACTTCAGCACCGATGAACTGGTGCTGATGGTGCCGGTCGACCACCCGCTGGCGCAGCTGCCCTCGGTGACGCTGGAGCAAACCCTCGCCTACCAGCATATCGGCCTGCATGAAGGCAGCACGTTGTTGAGTTTCCTGCGTGAACACGTGGAACGCCTGGGCAAACACTTGTCGCTGCGCATCCAGGTGTCGAGCTTCGAGGCGATCTGCCGGATGGTCGAGGCCGGGGTCGGGATCGGCATCATTCCCGAGTCGGCCGCCGTGCGGCACAGTCGCACCATGCAGTTGGTAGCGGTGAAGCTGGATGAGCCCTGGGCGATCCGCGAGCGCAGCATCCTGGTACGCGAGCTGGAAGCACTGCCGGGGACTATTCGTGCATTGATTGCCACGCTGATGCCGCAGAGCGCCTAAGCTCAGCAGTCACCTTGCCAGAGGAGACGCCCCATGCAACTCGAAGGATCCTGCCATTGCGGCGCCGTGACGTTCAGCCTGAACAGCGCCCACCCCTACCCTTACCAGCGTTGCTATTGCTCGATCTGCCGCAAGACCCAAGGCGGTGGCGGCTACGCGATCAACCTTGCCGGGGACACCCGGAGCTTGAAGGTCCAGGGCCGCAAACAGATCTCGATCTATCACGCGCGGCTCAAGCCCGGGGGCGCCAGTCGCGCCCACGCCAGCACCGCCGAGCGGCACTTCTGCTCGCAGTGCGGCAGCGCCCTGTGGCTGTTCAGCCCGGAATGGCCGGAACTGATCCACCCGTTCGCCTCGGCCATCGATACGCCCTTGCCGGTACCACCGCAACACACGCACCTGATGCTCGGTTCGAAGGCGCCCTGGGTCGAGGTCAGCGTGCGCAAGGGCGACCTGCAGTTCGAGGAATACCCCGAAGAATCCATCGCCCAATGGCATGAGCGCCTGGGGTTGACCCGTTAACAGTCTTTGACAGTTTCCCGACAAAGCTCGCAAAGATTGTCGGACCGCGCTTCCCTAGCATTCGAGCATCCAAACGGCCATCCGGGTGCTCTTCATGTTTCGCACATTGCGCGGTATTCCGCTGTTGGGTTGCCTGCTCGGCAGTCTCGGTTGCCAAGGGCAATCGCCGGCCCCGCCGCCGATTCCCAAGGGTGACTACGGCGCCGTCATTCGCTACCTGCAGGCGCGTATTCCGCGCGACATGGCGCGCGACAACGTGGCCGGCCTGTCGATTGCCCTGGTCAATGGCCAGGAACTGATCTGGGCACGCGGCTTCGGCCTGGCCGACAAGGCGCGGGGCGTGCCGGTCACGCCGAACACGGCGTTTCGCGCCGGCGGCATTTCCAAACTGCTGACCGCCACGGCAGCCTTGCAACTGGTGGAGCAACAGCGGCTGGCCCTGGATGCGCCGATCCAGCAGACCCTGCGCGAGTTCCATGTGCGTTCGCGCTTTCATGCCGACCCGGCCGCCGCCGACCGCGATATCACCTTGCGGCGGTTGCTCAGCCACCAATCCGGCCTGCCCAGCGAACACCTGCGCGACCTGCGCAGCGACTTCGCCATGGGCCAGATGCCGATACGCGTCTCCGGCGTGTGGCTGAGCAGTCCACCGGGCTCTCAAGTGGCCTATTCCAACCTTGCTTATGCGCTGGTCGGGGCCGCCATCGAACGCGCCAGCGGCAACAGCTTCGAAGCCCAGTTGCAGCACAGCCTGCTCAAGCCGCTGGAGATGAACCAGTCGGGTTTTACCGGCACCCGCAGCGCGCAGGACTACCGCGCCCAAGGCTACGAGGACGGTATTGCCAGCCCCGATGCCCAGGTGCGCGACCTCGCCGCAGGTGGTTTGTGGACCAGTCCCAAGGACCTCGCGCGTTACCTGCAGATGCTATTTGCCCACGGCCTCTACAAAGATCAGCGGCTGCTGCGCAGTGCCTCGATTGAGCAAATGTTCACCCAGCAAAACACCGGCAACGCGCTGGACTTCGACTGCCAGATGGGCCTGGCCTGGTTCCTCGCGCCCTGCGGTGACGAACCGGTCGGCCCCGCGATACGCACCTACCAGCACAGCGGTGGAGGGGATGATTTTGCTGCACAGTTGACCCTGCTGCCGGATCAGCAACTGGGCGTGATCATCATGGCCAATGACAGCCATGCCGAGGAACTGGTTGCCACGCTGGCCACCGACACCCTGCGCCTGATGCTGCAGGCACAAACCGGCCAGGCAGTCTGCGCCGATGACTGCCAGGCGCCCAGCCATGGCCTCAAGTTGCGCCACGTGCCGGCGGCCATCGACCGCAAGCGCCTGGCCGGGTTCTATGCGACCGCCTGGGGCGTGTTTCGCATCAAGGATGGCCACAGCCGGCTCGCTGGCGAGCTGGCCGGCTTCGATTTCGAGTTGCTGCGCGACGACGAAGGCTGGTTGCGCGCGCAGAAAAAAGTCCTCGGCTTCTGGCTCAAGGACCTCGGCGAACTCAGCCGCATCCAGTTGGACGTTGTCACGGTGCAAGGCCGCCAGATGCTCACCGCGCGCAGCCACGGCCAACGCATCGCCATCGGCGAGCGCATCGAGCCGCCGCCCTTGCCCCTGGCCTGGGCCGACACCATCGGCACGTATCAAGTGCTCAACACCCATGAGCCCGACGCACCGTTGAGCGGTGTCAGCGTGCGCCTGGAAGACGGCTTCCTGGTGATGCGCGGCCAACGGCACGACGAACCGCTGACCGACTACATCTTGCTGCCGGTCGACAACGCCCACGCGGTGCTGGCCGGTAACGGCTATGGCCTGGGCGACACCGTGAGCCGCCAGGTCAACGGCCTCAGCGCCTCGGGCTACGCCTTCAAACGCACGCAATCCCCTCATAAACCCCTGGTTCTCTAACCCCCTGGATGGACATTCTTATGCGCTCGACCACCCTGTGCCTGTCGCTCTCCTCACTGTGCCTGCTGGCCGGTGCCGACCGCGCCCTGGCCGAAGACTGGCAATACAGCCTCAAGGCCGGCGTCGCCAACGCGCCGCGCTACAGCGGCAGCGACCAGCGCATGAGCGCGCCGCTGCTGGGCGGCAAAGTCGTCAGCCCGTGGGGGATTTTCCTCGACACCGACAAAGGCCTGGGCTGGGGGTATGAAGGCAATGCCTTGAGTTTCAGCACCTACGTGGGCGCCAGCAGTTCGCGTAAAGACAAGAACGAAAGCCTGCACGCCGGCTCCAAGCGACTCAAGGGCATGGGCGAGATCAAGGCCCGTCCGCAAGTGGGGGTAAGCGCCAGCTACAACCTGGGCGGCGTAATCGTCGGCGCGACCCTGGAGCACGCGCTCAAGGAAGACGACCACAAGGACAGCGGCAAGGCCTTCACCCACCTGGAACTGAGCCTGGGCACCAACCTCTATGACGGCCGCTACGGTTCGGTCGACGCCAGCCTCAGCAGCCATTTTGGTGACCGCAACTACCTGCAGACCTGGTACGGCGTGACCACCGGCCAAGCGGCGCAAAGCCGCTTCCAGGCCTACAAGGCCGGTGCAGGCAATATCAGCAACGGCCTGAATCTGGTGTGGAGCGTGCCGATCAGCGAACACACCGAATTCTCGACCCTGCTCGATGTGCAGTACCTGGCGGATGAAGCGGGCAAGAGCCCGATTGTCGAGCGACGGTTGCAGACGTCGGTGATGGGCGTACTTGAGTACACGTTCTAATGAGGTAACCCCATCAACCTGTGGGAGCAAGCCCCCTCCCACCGGTGAGTTCTGCACTCTGGACGCTTGTTACTCGGCATACGCCCAGGTCATCCGGAACGACGCCCCGCCCCACTCCGAATCCAGTACTTGCACCTGCCCGCCATGCCACTGCGAGACCCGCTGCACCAGCGCCAGGCCGAGGCCGAAGCCACCGGTGCGGCGGTCGCGGCTGGCGTCCAGGCGCATGAATGGCTGGAAGATCTTCGCGCGACCGTCCTCGGGCACACCGGGGCCGTCATCGCACACGCGCACTTCATAGCCGCTGCCGAACTTGACCAGCGACACTTCGACCCGGCGCTCGGCGTAGCGGATGGCATTGCGCAGCAGGTTGATCACCGCACGTGCCATGAAGCGCGGTTCGATCTGGATAAAGTCCACCTCGCAGGTGCGCAGCGACAGCTGGATGCCAGCCGCCTCAGCCTCCAGCGCCACGCTGCCGATCACGCTGTCGAGCCAGCTGTGGGCCTCGATGCGCTCGCGGGTCACCTGGGTGGCGCCGCGCTCCAGGCTGGCATAGGTGAGCAGTTCGGAGACCATTTCTTCCAGCTCGCCGAGGTCGGCGTACATGTCGGCGATCAACGCGCGGCTCTCGCGTGGGTCGGCCTGTTGCTTGAGCTGGTCGAGCTCGAACGACAACCGCGCAATCGGCGTGCGCAGCTCGTGGGACACCGCGTTGGTGAGTTCACGCTGATTGGCGATCAGGCTTTCGATGCGTTCGGCCATCTGGTTGAAGTGCCCGGCCAGCTCACGCACGGTGGAGCGGCGCGGCAGCAGGATGCGCGAGCCGAGGTCGTTGTCGCCAAAGCGTTGCGCGGCCAGGCGGATATGCTCCAGGTCCCGCCAGTGCGGGCGCACCCAGAAGTACAGGACGATGGCCAGGCACAACCCGAGAAACCCATAGGCCCACAGGTACAGCCATTTGGGTTCTTCCGGCAGCTTGATTTCCAGCAACTGCGGGCCACCGTCGATGCTGGTGAGGAATTCCCGAAAGTCGCCACGCACCACCAGCAACCCTTCGGCCAGCAGTTGTTGTTCACGCGCGCTCAGCGCCTGGGTGTCTTTGGGCACCAGCTTGAGGCGCAGGCCGTAATGCACTTGCAGCTCGTCGAGCCGGGCCTGGCGCTCGTCCCCGTGCAGCGGCCGTAGTTGCTCTACCAGCCCATAGGCCGGACCGCGCAGGGCTTCGCGGTTATAGGTTTCATTGGCCTCGGGCAGCAGCTCGTCGAAGGTGTAGTTGACCAGCCAGATCGCCGCCGCCAGGCCGATCGCCAGAATCACATACAGGCGCAGAAACAGCCGCAGCATCTAGACCTCCCACGCAAACGGATTGAACAGATAGCCCTTGCCCCAGATGGTCTTGATGCACACCGGCTCGCGGGGATTGTCATTGAGCTTGCTGCGCAACTTGCTGATGTACACGTCGACGCTGCGGTTAAGGCCATCGAAGGCGATGCCGCGCATGCGGTTGAGGATGTCGTCGCGCGAGAGGATCTTGCCGGCGCTGCTGGCCAGCAACCACAGCAGTTCGAACTCCATGGTGGTGAGGTCGACCTGCTCCTCCCCGAGACTGACCACCCGGCAACTGCGGTCGATCGCCAGCCGCCCAAAGGCGATGGAGCCGCGCACCGTCGGCTCCGGCGCCTGCCGACGCTGCAGCGCGCGCAGACGTGCGAGCAGCACCGGGGGCTTGATCGGCTTGATCACATAGTCGTCGGCCCCGGACTCCAGGCCGAGGATGTGGTCCAGGTCATCTTCCTTGGCGGTGAGGATCACAATCGGCGTGTCGGACACATTGCGAATCTCGCGACACACATGCAGGCCGCTCTGCCCCGGCAGCATCAGGTCGAGCACGACGATTTTCGGCTTGAACTCGAGAAACGCCGCCAGGGCTTCGTCGCCCCGGTGCACCACGCGCACCTCGAAGCCATGCTGCGACAGAAAGTGCGCGATCAGCCCTGCCAGCTTCTCGTCGTCCTCAACGAGCAGGACCTTGCCCAGACCCAGGTTTTCCATAAGTTCTCAGTGTGCAAAGGCGGATTGAAGAGTGGGCATTATAGGTGGCAAGCTGGGCCTCTGACCCCACTGGTCAACGGCGGCCGACGAAGCTTCATGCTTTTAAGAGTTTTTAACAAATAGCCCGCACTCTTTAACGCCATTCACAGGGAGTTGTATGCGCAAGGATTACCTGGCGTTCTTCGTTTCACTGTTCCTGTCACGGCTGGCAGACCAGATCCTGCTGTTTATCGTGCCGTTGATCGTGTTTCAGACCACCCAGAGTGTGTCGTGGGCCGGGCTGGCGTTTTTCGTCGAGTCACTGCCACGCTTTCTCGCCTTCCCGGTGTGCGGCGCATTGTGTGACAAGTTTTCTCCGGTGCGCATCCTGCATATCAGCCAGGTCTACCGGGCGTTGGCGTGTGGGGTGGCGGTGGCACTGTACGCGGTGTTCGATGGCATTTATTGGATCGTGGGGCTTTCCGCGCTGTGCGGGGTGCTGACCACCCAGGGCATCATGGCCCGCGAAGTGCTGATGCCGCATGTTTTCCAGCAATACAGTTATGCCAAGACCCTCTCCTACTCGCAGATCGCCGACCAGAGCGGCTTGGTGCTGGGGCCGCTGATTGCCGCACTGATGCTACAAGTGTGGGCCTGGCATTGGGTGGTACTGGGCATCGCCGGCCTGTTTGTGCTGGCGGACCTGGCCATGTGGGCCTGGCAGCGCAGCAATACAGTGACGCTTGCACACCATGCGCAGCACCGGGATATCTGGGTGCAACCGCTGCGCATTGCCTTCGGGCATATCCAGCAGCTGGCGGGGCTCAAGCGCTTGATTGCGCTGACGGTCGGGGTCAACTTGATCATCGGGGTCACGCTGGCCACGTCCGCCGCCATGGTCATCGGTCTCTACGCGGCAGACAAGGATGCCTACGCCCTGCTGCAAGCCGCCGGCGCCCTGGTGACCATCGCGATTCTGTTTTACCTGGCGCGCAGCGCACTGCCGCTGAAAGTGCTGGGTGGACTGTCGTACATGCTGATCGCCGTCGGCGCATTGATCACCGCCCTCAGCCCGACGCTGTGGGCTTACACCCTGGGCTTTTTGCTGGTGATCGGCTTCGACAAGATGTACAGCGTGTACATGCGCAGCGTCCGGCAAAAAGTCATCCCGGTGCAGGACTTCGGCAAGACCGTCGGTGTGATCACCCTGCTCAACAACCTGCCACAACCGTTGGCCGGCCTAGCGGTGGCGCTGCTGGCCAGCCCGTTGGGCACGCAAACGGTGATCCTGCTGCTGACCGCGATCACTGCATTGATCGGCGTGGCCGTGGCCTCAGGCTGGTACGCCACTGTGAAAGCGGAACTCGATGTCGGGTGACTCGATCAGTTCCTGCTCGGCCGCCCGCACCCGCTCGATCACGTGGGCGATGTCCTTGGCGTCGCCGTACTGGTAGGCCAGCTTGAGGTAACCCTGGAAGTGCCGCGCCTCGCTTTTCAGCAGGCCGAAGTAGAACTTGCCGAGTTCTTCGTCCAAATGTGGCACCAGGGCTTCGAAACGCTCGCAACTGCGCGCTTCGATAAATGCGCCGACCACCAGCGTATCCACCAACTTGACCGGTTCGTGGCTGCGCACCACCTTGCGCAACCCGGAGGCATAACGCCCGGCGTGCAACTGGCGCAGTTCAACCTTGCGCTTTTTCATCAGGCGCATGACTTGTTCGTGGTGCACCAGCTCTTCGCGGGCCAGGCGCGACATCATGTTGATCAGGTCAACATGGCCGTGGTACTTGGCAATCAGGCTCAGGGCGGTACTGGCGGCCTTGAATTCGCAGTTCTTGTGGTCGATCAGCAGGGTGTCCTGATCGGCCAGCGCGGCCTGGACCCAGGCGTCGGGGGTGCGGCAGCCGAGGAATTCGTGGATTTCGGGCAGGTTCATCGGGCTCACGGGTAAAGGATCACAAAAGGGCGCCGATTATACCGACCGCGCCGCAGACCACCAGCCACCGGCCTTGATGTGCATCAACATGACGTCCGGCGAGCAGCAACTATAGTTGTTCCAGCCCGCCCCTTTTTGGAGATCCCGATCATGCAAGCCATTCGCAGCATCCTGGTGGTCATCGAGCCCGAGCATTCGGAAAGCCTGGCCCTCAAGCGCGCGAAGTTGATCGCCGGGGTCACCGGCGCGCACCTGCACCTGCTGGTGTGCGACCGCAAGCACGAGCACTCGGCGCTGTTGAGCCTGCTTAAATCTTCTCTGCAAGAGGACGGCTACAGCGTCACCACCGAGCAGGCCTGGAATGAGAGCCTGCACGAAACCATCATCGACGTGCAGCAGGCCGAAGGCTGTGGCCTGGTGATCAAGCAGCATTTCCCCGACAGCCCGTTGAAAAAGGCCCTGTTGACCCCGGCGGACTGGAAGTTGCTGCGCTACTGCCCAACGGCCGTGCTGCTGGTCAAGACCGCTACGCCGTGGGCTGGCGGGGTGATCCTGGCCGCAATTGATGTGGGCAACACCGATGGCGAGCACCGTTCGCTGCACAATTCGATCATCGATCATGGTTTCGATATCGCCAGCCTGGCCAAGGCGCAGCTGCATGTGATCAGCGCCCATCCGTCGCCCATGCTGTCGGCGGCGGATCCGACCTTCCAGCTCAAGGAGACCATCGAGGCGCGCTATCGCGAGCAATGCAAGGCCTTCCAGGCTGAGTTCGATGTGGACGATGCGCACCTGCATATCGAGGAAGGCCCGGCGGATGTGCTGATCCCGTTCGCGGCGCATAAATGGCAGGCGGCGGTAACCATCATCGGCACCGTGGCGCGCACCGGGATTTCCGGGGCGCTGATCGGCAATACGGCGGAGGTGGTGCTGGATGAGGTGGAAAGCGACGTGCTGGTGCTCAAGCCGCAGGAGCTGATGGATCACTTGCAGGAACTGGCCACCCGGGTCTGACACGCAGGCCGGTGCTGGCCGGCTTCAAAGGTGGGAGCTTCATCAGTGCCCAAACGCGTCCTTGAGGAACCCCGGGGCGATATAGCGCTGGTAGTGGGCCTCGGACAAGATAAAAAACTCGCGGTCGATGGCGTCGCGCAAGTCCGGCAGGTTCCAGTCACGAAATTCTGGCAACAGCACCATGCCATAGGCTTCCAGGTTGGAAATCACCCGCGCGCCCCGGGCAATCAACTGATAGGCCCAGCAGTACTCGGATTGGTGCGGCACGAAGCGAATCTTGCGCTGCTCCAGCTGGCCGCGCAGGGTCTTGGGGTCGAAAATCTCCAGTTTGCCGGCCATCACCTGCACCAACAGCTGCTCCAGGCGCAGCCACACTGCCCGTTTTTCTTCTTCGTTATAGCCATTCCACTGGATCACTTCGTGGTGGAAACGCTTGCAGCCACGGCACACGAGATCGCCGTAAACCGTGGAGCACAGGCCGACGCAGGGGGTCTTGATGGTTTGGTTGGACATGGGCAACAACACGCAAATCAGCGAAACAGTGCGCCATGTTAGCCCTTTGTCTAACCTTCATCACCCTGCAAACTTGGCGAGGCAACTTACCTTTAGAAATTTTTTGCCGTAGAATCATCCGGCCTTGTAAGGCGCCAATAATCCGCTGGAAGCTGTTTTCAAAGCGTCACGAGCACAGTCGTTCCTTCAGAACGGTGTTGGCGTGGGTTCGACCCGGTAGGTCAGGACCCCCGCCAACCCTCATCAGCTCCGTTCTGCAGGCGTAAAACTTTGAAAGCAGCTTCTGTGAGGAATGCCGGCAGCGCTGGCTTTGCGGCCCAAAAAGCCCCCGAGCGCATGCGTGCCGATCATTTCTGGATGAGCGTCCCGTGGGACCACTGATGAGGGTAATAACTGTGCTTGAAGCCTACCGCAAACATATCGAAGAGCGTGCCGCCCTGGGTATCGTTCCCCAGCCGCTTAACGCCGAACAAACCGCAGGCCTGGTCGAGCTGCTGAAAAATCCTCCGGCTGGCGAAGAAGAATTCCTCGTTGACCTGATCACCAACCGCATTCCACCAGGTGTTGACGAAGCTGCCTACGTCAAGGCCGGTTTCCTGTCTGCCCTGGCCAAGGGCGAAGCCACTTCCCCCCTGATCAGCAAGCAACGCGCTGTTGAACTGCTTGGCACCATGCAAGGCGGCTACAACATCGTGACGTTGGTCGAGCTGCTGGACGACGCCACCCTGGCACCTGTCGCCGCCGCCCAACTCAAGCACACCCTGTTGATGTTCGATGCGTTCCACGACGTCGCTGAAAAAGCCCGTAACGGCAACGAACACGCCAAGGCCGTAATCCAGTCCTGGGCCGACGGCGAATGGTTCAAGAACCGTCCGACCCTGGCCGACAAGATCAGCCTGCGCGTATTCAAGGTTACCGGCGAAACCAACACCGACGACCTGTCCCCTGCCCCGGACGCCTGGTCGCGCCCTGACATCCCGCTGCACGCCCTGGCCATGCTGAAAATGGCTCGCGAAGGCATCGTGCCGGACGAGCAAGGCAAGACCGGCCCGATGAAGCAGATCGAAGAGATGCGCGGCCAAGGCTTCCCGATCGCCTACGTCGGTGACGTAGTCGGTACCGGTTCGTCGCGTAAATCGGCGACCAACTCGGTACTGTGGTTCTTCGGCGACGACGTTCCCTACGTGCCGAACAAGCGCGCTGGCGGCTTCTGCTTCGGCAGCAAGATCGCTCCAATCTTCTACAACACTATGGAAGATGCCGGCGCACTGCCGATCGAATTCGACGTCACCAACATGAACATGGGCGACGTGATCGACCTGTACCCACATGCTGGCAAAGTCACCAAGCACAACAGCGACGAAGTACTGACCACCTTCGAAATGAAGACGCCAGTGCTGTTGGACGAAGTCCGTGCCGGCGGTCGTATCCCGCTGATCATCGGCCGTGGCCTGACCGAGAAGGCTCGCGCCGAGCTGGGCCTGCCGCCTTCGACCCTGTTCAAGCTGCCGGAAGCACCGGCTGAAAGCACCAAGGGCTTCACCCTGGCGCAGAAAATGGTCGGCCGTGCCTGCGGCCTGGCAGAAGGCAAAGGCGTTCGTCCTGGCACCTACTGCGAACCGAAGATGACCACCGTAGGTTCCCAGGACACCACCGGTCCAATGACCCGTGACGAACTGAAAGACCTGGCGTGCCTGGGCTTCTCGACCGATCTGGTAATGCAGTCCTTCTGCCACACCGCGGCTTACCCCAAGCCGATCGACGTGACCACCCACCACACCCTGCCTGACTTCATCATGACCCGTGGCGGTGTATCGCTGCGTCCAGGCGACGGCATCATCCACAGCTGGCTGAACCGCATGCTGCTGCCGGACACCGTCGGTACCGGTGGTGACTCCCACACCCGTTTCCCGATGGGCATCTCGTTCCCGGCCGGTTCTGGCCTGGTCGCGTTCGCCGCAGCCACTGGCGTAATGCCACTGGACATGCCGGAATCGATCCTGGTGCGCTTCAAAGGCAAAATGCAACCTGGCATCACCCTGCGTGACCTGGTTCACGCCATTCCTTACTACGCGATCCAGGCTGGCCTGCTGACCGTAGAGAAGAAAGGCAAGAAAAACGCCTTCTCCGGCCGCATCCTGGAGATCGAAGGCCTGAACGACCTGACGCTGGAGCAGGCTTTCGAGCTGTCCGACGCCTCGGCTGAACGTTCGGCTGCCGGTTGCACCATCAAGCTGTCCAAGGACTCCGTCACCGAGTACCTGAACTCCAACATCACCCTGCTGCGCTGGATGATCGGCGAAGGCTACGGCGATGCACGCACCCTGGAACGTCGTGCTCAAGCGATGGAAGCCTGGGTTGCCAACCCGGAGCTGATGGAAGCCGATGCCGACGCCGAATACGCCGAAATCATCGAGATCGACCTGGCCGAAATCAACGAGCCGATCCTCTGCGCACCGAACGACCCGGACGATGCCCGTCTGCTGTCGAGCGTTGCCGGCGAGAAGATCGACGAAGTGTTCATCGGTTCGTGCATGACCAACATCGGTCACTTCCGCGCTGCCGGCAAACTGCTGGAGCAGGTCAAGGGTCAGCTGCCAACCCGTCTGTGGCTGTCGCCGCCGACCAAGATGGACGCTCACCAACTGACCGAAGAAGGCTACTACGGCATCTACGGCAAGGCTGGCGCGCGCATGGAAATGCCGGGCTGCTCGCTGTGCATGGGTAACCAGGCACGTGTAGAACCGAACTCGACCGTGGTCTCGACGTCGACCCGTAACTTCCCGAACCGTCTGGGTGACGGCGCGAACGTCTACCTGGCGTCCGCCGAGCTGGCGGCAGTTGCCTCCACGCTGGGTCGCCTGCCGACGGTTGAGGAGTACATGGGCTACGCAGCGAAACTGGACACCATGGCCAGTGACGTTTACCGCTACCTGAACTTCGACCAGATCGCTGAGTTCCGCAAGATCGCAGCCAGCGCCAACATCCCGGTGATTCAAGCCTAAGGGTGTGTTGACGTAAAAAGACGCCGCGTACCGCAAGGTACGCGGCGTTTTTTTTGCAAGCTTCAAGCTGCAAGCCTCAAGCCTCAAGCCTCAAGCTTAGAGCTTGTCGCTTGTAGCTTGCAGCTCCTAGCTTGTGCTGACCTCCAGCGCCAGTTGCACCGCGCCGTCGACGCTCAGGCCGCTGAGCAGCACCTGCGGCGCCAACGCCTCGGGCAGTCCCTGCAGCACCTCGCGGGCGTCATGCCGCACACGGGCCAGCACCAGGCGCTTGCCCTCCCCGCGCACCTGGGCAAAAAACCCTGCCAGTGCTTCGATACTGGTGCCGTCAAGGTCAGGCGACTCTTCCAGGCTCAGCACCACTGCGTCGACCGGAGACTGACGCATCAAGCGCAACGCCGCGCCCAGGATGCGCTCGGCATTCGCGAAAAACAGCGCCTCACTGGGCCGCACGATCAATACCCCGGGCACTGCCACGGCTTCGGGATGGTGCAGGCGATCGACAAAGTCGTGGCTGTTGCCCAGGCGCCCGAGCACCTGCAGGTCGGCTGAGGACATCTGGCGCAACATCAGCATCACGCTGATTGCAACCGACACCAGCAAGCCATCCAGCACGCCGAGCAACAGCACGGCCGCTACCGCGCAGACCACCAGCAACCGATCGCGCCGCCAGATGAAATAACGCCCCAGGGGTTGCAGGCTCAAGCCTCGACCCAAGGCATAGATGACGACGGCCGCCAGCACCGGCTCCGGGGTGAGCGCGACATACGGCAACACCGTCAGCACAATCACCAGGATCACCAGCGCGGCGAAGATTCCCGCCAAGCGCGAGTAGGCACCGGCCGCCTCGTTGGCCGAAGTCGCCGAGTAACCGGCACCCGCCGGCATGCCATGGAACAGCCCGGACACCAGGTTGGCCGCACCGAGCGCGAGCAGATCACGGTTGGATGACACCCGGTCGCCATGCTTGAGGGCGAATGAGCTGATGGAACCGTAGGACTCGGCGTACAGGATCATCACCAGCGCAAACGCCAATTCCCCCAGGCGCAGCCAGTCGGCGAACGGCAACACCGGCAAATGCCCCAGCTCCAGGCGCAGGTCGATCATGCCGATCAGGGCCACGCCGTGGGCCTGCAGGTTCAGGTATTGCCCGGCCGCGATGCCAAGCACCACGACCACCAGCCCGCCAGGCACGCGCGGGATGCGTGCGCACACCCAGAGCAGCAGCAACGCCACCCCGGCCACCATGGCCGCCGGCCAGTTCCACTGTGGCAGTTGCTCGAGCAATTGCGGCAGGAAGCGGACCAGGTTGTTATCGGTCAGGTGCACGCCCACCACACTCGCCAATTGCTTGAGGATGATGGTCAGCGCCAGGCCGAAGGCAAAGCCACGCAACACCGGCTTGGCGATAAACGAGGTGACGCCGCCGAGCTTGAACAGGCCGGCCAGCAGGAAAAACACCCCGGTGACCAGCACCAGCCCGAACGCCAGGGACAGCCGCAGCGCCGGGTCATCTGCGGCCAGGCTGGACGTTGCGGCCGCCAACACCGCCGCCGAAGACGAGGTCGCCGAGACAATCGCAAAACGGCTGGTGCCGAACAGGCCGTAGCACACCAGGCCGGCGAACAAGGCAATCACCCCGGCCTGGGGCGGCAGCGCGGCGATACTCGAATAGGCCACGGCTTCCGGCAGCAGCAGGCCAGCGATCGATAAGCCGGCGAGCAGGTCCTGGGTACGGGTGGGCGGCGCAGCCACGGGGGTAGCAGGTTCAATGTTCAAGCGGCCCGACCATCCTGGCAAATGAGGTGCGTCAGCTTAGCCTGCATTGAGGTTTTTCGAGCGCAAAAAAAAGCCGATTCGCGGTCTGCGCGAATCGGCTTTTCAGCGTAAGTCCCGCGATCAGGACAGCAGCGAGTAAATCAACGCGGTAATCGCCACCAGGCCGACCGCCGTGACAAACACGTTGGACGCCTGCCCACGGTACTTGGCCATCGCCGGTACCTTGCGGATCGCGTACATCGGCATCAGGAACAGGATCGACGCGATGATCGGGCCGCCCAGGGTCTCGATCATGCCGAGGATGCTTGGGTTGAGCGTGGCGACGATCCAGCACACCACCAGCATGAACGCGGCGGTGATGCGGTCCAGGGTCTTCGCAGCCGGACGCCGGCCGCTCTTGAGCACCAGGCCCTTGAGGCCTTCGCTGGCACCGATGTAGTGACCGAGGAACGACTTGGCAATCGCCACGAACGCGATCAACGGCGCGGCGAACTCGATGGTCGGGTTGTTGAAGTGGTTGGCCAGGTACGACAGGATCGACAGGTTCTGCGCTTTCGCCTCGGCCAGTTGCGCTGGCGACAGGGTCAGCACGCAACTGAACACGAAGAACAGCACCATCACCACCATCAACAGGTGCGCGCGGGAGAGGATCTGCGAGCTGCGCTCATCGGCGTGGGCACCGTACTGGCGCTTCTGGTCCACCGCGAAGGCCGAGATGATCGGCGAGTGGTTGAACGAAAACACCATCACCGGGATTGCCAGCCACAGCGTATTGAGCAGCGCGGACGGCGCCGGCACCACACTGGCGGTGCTGAGGATGCCGCCCGTCCAGTGAGGGATCAGGTACACCGCCAGGAACAGCAAGGCGACGATAAACGGGTACACCATCAGGCTCATGGCCTTGACGATTACCTGTTCGCCGCACCGCACCACAGCCAACAGGCCGAGGATCAGCACCAACGACAGGATCGCGCGTGGCGGCGGCATGATGTGCAGTTGATGCTCCATGAAGCTGCCGACGGTGTTGGTCAGCGCCACGCTGTAGATCAGCAGGATCGGGAAGATTGCGAAGAAGTACAGCAAGGTGATCAGCGCACCGGCGCGGATGCCGAAGTGCTCCTCGACCACGTCGGTGATGTCAGAGCCTTCGCGGCCGGACAGTACGAAACGGGTCAGGCCACGGTGGGCAAAGAACGTCATCGGGAAGGCCAGCACCGCCAGGATCACCAGGGGCCAGAAGCCGCCCAGGCCGGCATTGATCGGCAGGAACAAGGTACCGGCGCCAATGGCGGTGCCGAACAGGCCAAGCATCCAGGTGGTGTCCTGGCGGCTCCAGCTTGTGAGGGTTGCAGGTGTCGTTGCATAGCGTTCGTCGACGCTATTGGCCTGATCATTCATCCGGTCGGATCTCCGCATTTACATAGCCGGGACGAGTCAGAAAAACCTGACAGGCAGCGCCCCGACCATAGAAGGGGCGTGATTGTCCGGGATTCTCTTGAATAAGCAAAGACTTAGCTGAGGAACGGTTTGCCGGTGCAGCCGCTCCAGGGCCGCCCTGGGCGATGGTTGCCGGGAATGCTGAAACCGTTTCGAGCGATTGCAGCGTGCTATTCGTGAATGCAGCCAAGTCTTGGCGTATTAACTGGACTCGACGTATTTAGAGAACCTACCTACAACTCAATCAGACACTAACGGCTATCTAAATAAAATAATAAGTACACCACCGCGACAATTGTTACATAAGCCTACACAGCCATTGAGTCACCGCCAAACTTGAAACTAATATCGCCCGCAGCCGACCCGAAGAAAAACAACAATACCGCTCCCTTAAAACAACAGGAGTTCGACCATGCGAAGACTTAATGCTGTATTTACCAGCCTGTTACTCAGCTGTTTTCTCATCCCGCACGCCAGTGCCACAGAACACGTGTTACCTGAAGCGGACATTCACGCGCTGGCGTCTTCGCCGCAATGGCTAACCACCAAGGTCTATATCGAAGGCGAGCCGGACAAGGACGTCAAGGCCAACTACCCCGGCGTCGTTGGCCTATCCATGTGGGACCCACTGCGCAATCGCTATGAGTTTTTCTATACCGACACCGGCCGCTCAAAGCATGCCGATGGCGGCGGCGGATACTTCATGGTCACGGGCGACCGCAAGACGCATATCCTGATCCCGGACCTCGGCCCGAACCGAACCATCGTCAGGCGCCTGGAGAAACTTGATAACAGCGAATTCACTTACTCTCGCGAAGTTCCGCGCGACATGATCCCCACACAACCTCCCGTACGCATTTACGTAGTACACGCTCCGTATAAAGGCCCGCTCAAGACAGCCATGTCGAACTAATTAAACATTGATGTTTAGTGCTCTTCCAAACAACAAAGAAAAAGGTGCCCGACCATGAATAGACGCAACCCTCTTCGTTTGCTGTTAATACCTGCACTGCTGGCCGCCGCGCTGTTGCCCGCTGCAGCGACCGTTGCTGCGCCGCCAGAAAAAAATACGGCCATCACTGCCGATAACGCGGTCATGTTGACCGTGTTTCTTAAACACGATCAATCGCGCCCTCTGGGCGAGCTGAAGACGCAACTGGCCAAACAAGCGTTCCACGCCGTATTCCCACCCGCCGGGGTGGAGGTGGTGAGTTGGAACATCACCATGGGCATCGGCCAGGTCGTCGTGCTGCGCCTGCCGGCCTCGCGCCTGGCAGAGGTCAACCTGGCAATCGAAAACAGCGCGTGGGGGGTGTACACCACGGAATTTTTCCCCACCTACAACTTCATGCCCATCGCGCAAGCCGAGCAGGACAAGGCGCGACGCAGCGCCCCGCAGTGATCGCCTGAGCGCTGCTGCGCCCCGAATGCGGCCAGGGGCGCAACACGAGCGGCATCTAGGGACTAATACATTCCCGCACAAATCTATTTTAGAATGGCGCCCGTTGCTGTAGTTTTCATACAGCACCCGCCATTCTTCCTGTGAGCCCCGCCATGCCTCGCGTCTCCCGCAAACAAGCCGAACTCAACCGTGAAATCATCGTCGAGGCCGCCACGCACCTGTTTCGTGAGCGGGGGTTGCACGGCATTACCCTGTCGGATGTGATGGCCGCGGCCGGCCTGACCCACGGCGGTTTCTACGGCCACTTCGCGTCCAAGGAAGCCTTGGCCACGGAGGCCTGCCAGCAGGCCTTCGAGCACGCGAACCTGGGCTGGCAGGAAAAGATCCGCACCAGCGAAGACCGGCAAGCGGCGCGCCAGGCAGTACTGGCCCCCTATCTGTCGGCGGCCCACCGCGACAACCCGGGCGACGGCTGCCCGATTTCGGCGTTCACCCCGGACATGTGCCACGAGCCCGCTGACACAGCGCTGCAGCACACGTTCATCGACGGGGTCGAAAAGTCGCTGGAGATCTTTGCCCAGCTTCAGGATGAGGATCGCCAGGCGATGCTGGCGAAATACGCGATGATGATCGGCGCCGTCACCCTCGCACGTGCGACACGCGGCAATCAGCTGTCGGACGAATTCCTTGAGGCCGTACGAAACACCTTGTTGCCCGTTGACAGCCCCGCGCCTGTCCCAGCATGATCGGGCCATGAACCTGATTGCGCAGTACCTCACCCGTACCACCACCACGACCGCTCAAGGCGGGTCGCGCGGTGGCTGTGGGTGCTTGAACTAAACATCCGCAGATTCAACCCAAGGCCCCGCCAGCAATGGACGGGGCTTTTTTATTGCTCCGCCACCTGGCAATCACAAGGAGCAACACCATGGCTGACGCCCTGCTGATCATCGATATGCAAACCGGCCTGTACGATGGCCCGGAAAAACCCTTCGAACGCGAGCGGGTGCTGGACACCATCAATCAGCTGATCCAGCGCGCACGCGCGGCCCATGCGCCGATCTTCGTGGCCCGCCACACCGGTCCGGCGGGCTCTCCGATCGCCGCAGGCAGCCTGTTCTGGCAGCTGTGGCCTGCGCTGGACGTCGATGCGGCCCGCGATCAGCTCTTCGACAAGACTCGCCCGAGTTGCTTCCTGGGCACCGACCTGGCGCAGCAACTGCACGCCGCGCAGGTCAAGCAACTGGTGATCGCCGGAATGAAAACCCAATTCTGCATCGACACCACGTGCCGGGTGGCCGTGGAGCTGGGCTTTGGCGTGGTACTGCCGGAAGACGCGCACACTTGCATGGACACCCCGGCGCTGAAGGCCGAGGCGATTATCGAGCACCACAACGCCACGCTGGCGGGCACCTTTGTACAGCGGGTGAAAGCGGCCGAGGTCAGTTTCTGAACCGGCACGCGCTCGCCTTCGACCCTGCATTTTTTCTGACGCGGCGAAACGATATTACTTACAAATCGCGCATACTCGTCCCTTCAAACCCTTCAGGAAGAGCGTTCCGATGACCACCACTGTTCTGGTCCTGGTTGAAACCATCAACGAATACCTGCAAATCATCGAGAGCAATGACTTTCATGTGATCCTCGCGCCGACACCGGCCGAACGTGCCCAGGCCATCAAGGCCCATGGCGGACAGATCAAGGCGGTGCTGACGCGCGGCCCACTGGGGTTGTATGCCGAGGAAATCGCCGCCCTGCCGCTGCTGGAGATCATCTGCGTGATCGGCGCCGGCTACGAGCACGTGGACCTGCAGGCCGCGAGCAACCGCGGCATCGTGGTGACCAACGGCGCCGGGGTCAACGCGCCGTCGGTGGCCGACCATGCCATGGCGCTGCTGCTGTCGCTGGTACGCGGCATCCCGCAGACCGATGCGGCGGTGCGGCGCAGCGAGTGGCCCAAGGTGATGCGCCCGTCCCTGGGTGGCAAGCAACTGGGGATTCTCGGGCTCGGCGCCGTAGGCCTGGAAATCGCCAAGCGCGCAGCCCTGGGTTTCGGCATGGAAGTGAGTTATCACAACCGCCAGCCGCGCGATGATGTCGACTACACCTACTGCGCCACCGCAGTCGAGCTGGCGCGCAACTCGGACTTCCTGATCCTGGCCACGCCCGGCGGCGCCAGCACTCGCCACCTGATCGACCGCAATGCCCTCGACGCCCTGGGCCCCAACGGTTACCTGGTGAACATCGGCCGCGGCAGCGTGGTGGTCACCGCCGACCTCGTCGCGGCCCTTGAGCAACGCCGTATCGGCGGCGCCGCGCTGGACGTGTTCGACGACGAGCCGAAGGTGCCCGACGCCCTCAAGCGCCTGAGCAATACCGTGCTCACCTCGCACGTGGCCGGCCTGTCGCCCGAAGCCGCCCACGACACTGTGCAGCGCGTGGCCGACAACCTGGTGGAATACTTTGCCGGTCGCCCAGTGCTCACGCCGGTCACACTGCCAGCGCCCGAAAAATGACCGATCAGGCACGCTGATTATCGTCCAACACGCTAACCTATTAAGCCGCCCCGACCTTGTCGCTGGGCGGTGGTGCGCATTAGATTAGGAAATAGTCCGAGGCCTTTAGAATAAGCAGAAGGGATAAGCATGGCGCTGAACGACCAATCGACCCAGATTCGCCCAGGCGAAGAACTTGATGCCAGCCTGATCGATCCCTACCTCAAGGCCCATATCCCGGGCCTGAGCGGCACGCCCACGATCAGCCAGTTTCCGGGTGGTGCGTCGAACCTGACCTACCTTCTGGAATACCCCGGCAAGGAATTCGTGCTGCGCCGTCCACCGTTTGGCCACAAAGCCAAGTCCGCCCATGACATGGGCCGCGAATACCGCATTCTCAACCAGCTCAAAGACGGCTTCCCGTATTGCCCCAAGGCCTACGTGCATTGCACCGACGAGGCGGTGATCGGCGCCGAGTTCTACGTGATGGAGCGCGTCAACGGCATCATCCTGCGCTCCGACCTGCCAGCCGAACTGGGCCTGGACGCGACCAGGACCGAGGCACTGTGCAAGAGTTTTATCGACAAGTTCGTCGAACTCCACCAAGTCGACTACAACGCCTGTGGCCTGGCCGACCTGGGCAAACCCGAAGGCTACGTCGAGCGGCAGATCCGTGGTTGGAGCGACCGCTACGAAAAAGCCCTGACCCCCGACGCGCCGAGTTGGGAGAAAGTCCGCGCCTGGCTCAACGACAAGATGCCGGCCGACCACCCGACCTCGAGCATCGTGCACAACGACTACCGCTTCGATAACGTGATCCTCGACCCTCATAACCCGATGCAGATCATCGGCGTGCTGGACTGGGAACTGACTACCCTCGGCGACCCGCTGATGGACCTGGGCAACACCCTCGCCTACTGGATCGAGGCCGGCGACCCCGCGCCCGTGCAACTGATGCGCCGCCAGCCGAGCAATGCCCCCGGCATGCTTACCCGCCGCGAGTTCGTCGATTACTACGCTGAACGCGCCGGGATCCAGATCGACAACTTCGATTTCTACTACACCTACGGCCTGTTCCGCCTGGCCGGCATCGTGCAGCAGATCTACTACCGCTTCTTCCATGGCCAGACCCAGGACAAACGCTTTGCGCAGTTCATCCACATGAACAAGCTGCTGGAGCAGATGAGCCTGAATGTCATCGGCAAATCCGCGCTCTGATTGCACATAACAAGGAATCCCCATGTCCAAGACCAACCTGTTCGACCTCGACGGCAAGATCGCTTTTGTGTCCGGTGCCAGCCGTGGCATCGGCGAGGCCATCGCCAAGTTGCTGGCCCAGCAAGGCGCCCACGTGATCGTCTCCAGCCGCAAGCTGGAGGGCTGCCAACACGTGGCGGACGCGATCATCGCCGACGGCGGCAAGGCCACGGCCATTGCCTGCCACATCGGTGAAATGGAGCAGATCACCCAGGTCTTCGCCGGCATTCGCGAGCAGTTCGGGCGCCTGGATATCCTGGTGAACAACGCCGCCACCAACCCACAGTTCTGCAACGTGCTGGACACCGACCTCGGCGCGTTCCAGAAGACCGTCGACGTGAACATTCGCGGCTACTTCTTCATGTCGGTGGAAGCCGGCAAGCTGATGCGCGAAAACGGTGGTGGCAGCATCATCAACGTGGCGTCGATCAACGGCATTTCGCCGGGCGTGTTCCAGGGCATCTACTCGGTGACCAAGGCCGCCGTGATCAACATGACCAAGGTGTTCGCCAAGGAGTGCGCGGCGTTCGGCATTCGCTGCAACGCCCTGCTGCCGGGCCTGACCGACACCAAGTTCGCCTCGGCGCTGGTGAAAAACGATTCGATCCTGAAAATGGCCCTGGCGCAGATCCCGCTCAAGCGCGTGGCAGCCCCCAGCGAAATGGCCGGCGCGGTGCTGTACCTGGCCAGCGATGCGTCCAGCTACACCACCGGCGTGTCGCTGAATGTGGACGGCGGTTTCCTGTCCTGATCAAGCATTCGGCGGTTGCTGCCGAAAACTCACCGCCAGGCGGTTCCAGCCACTGATGCTGGACACCGCCATGGTCAGGTCCACCAGTTCCTGCTCGCTGAATTCCACGCGCACTGCCGCGAACAGCTCATCTGAAACGCTGGAGGTCGGCAGCGACGCCACCGACTCGCTCCAGGCCAGCGCGGCCTTCTCCCGCGCCGTGAAAAACGGCGAATCGCGCCACACGCACAGGGCAAACAGACGTCGCTCAGTCTCACCGCGCTGACGCGCCGCCATCGAATGCATGTCGGTGCAAAACCCGCAGTGGTTGAGCTGCGAGACGCGAATCTTGATCAGCTCCAGCAACGACTGTTCGATGGACAGGCCAAAGATCGCTGCCTCCAGCACGAGCATGCCCTTGAGCGCTTGCGGCGAAGCGGTGTAGTAATCCAGACGAGGTTCCATGGCGTGGCTCTCAGGCAGCGAATGCAATCACAACCTAGCCTAGAGCCCTCAAGGCATAAGCCCTATAGCCAATCCGGTGGTTTACGCAGAGACCATTTTGAGCGCGCCCCGCGAGCGAGTAGTCTTGGCGCAGATTGAATGCTCCTGGGTGAAACATGGAACTGCACATCGTGATCCACGGCCGCAAGGATCTGGCCGAACAGTTGTACCAGCAGTTGCGTGACGCCATCGGTTCCGGACGCCTGGCCGCCGGTGCGCAATTGCCGCCCAGCCGCTTGCTCGCCGAACAATTGGGCGTGTCACGCAAGACCGTGTCCGACACCTACGCGACCCTGACCTACGAAGGCCTGCTGGTCGGCAAGACCGGCCGTGGCACCTTCGTCAACGCCCGCGCACCGCAGACCGAACGCCTGCAAACCGGCGCCGACCTGGCCTGCGCTGCCAACCTGGCGACCTGGCAGGCGCTGCCCTCGCCCATGCGCCATCCCACGCGCGACAGCACCTTACGCTACGAATTTATCGGCGGCGCCACCAGCCGCCATCAGTTCCCGCAGGATGAATGGCGACGTTGCACCCAGGACGCGCTGCGGCGCATCGCGCAGAACAGTGGGTTCTACAGTCAGCCCGAAGGCTTGCCGGCACTGCGCAGTGCCATCGCCGGGCACATTGCGTTTTCACGCGGGGTCAACTGCCGTGACACCGACATCATCGTCACCAATGGCGCGCAGCAGGCCCTGGACCTGATCGCGCGGGTGGTGCTGGAACCGGGCAGCATTGTCGCCATGGAAGACCCTGGCTACAGCCCCGCGCGCCAGTTGTTCATGGCCATGGGCGCGAGCGTCGCGAGTGTGCCGGTGGATGCGCAAGGGATTCAGGTCGAGCAGATCCCGGCCGGCACGCGGCTGATCTACGTCACGCCGTCGCACCAATTCCCACTGGGCATGCCCATGAGCCTGCCGCGCCGGGAAGCCTTGTTGGCACGGGCGCTGGTGCTGGGCGCGATCATCATCGAGGACGACTACGACAGCGAATTCCGCTACGAAGGCCGGCCCACCGATTCACTGCAAAGCATGGACACCCGTGGCCTGGTGACTTACGTCGGGACCTTCTCGAAAACCCTGTTGCCGGAGCTGCGCCTGGGTTATGCGGTGCTGCCACCGGCGATCTACGGCGCAGTGCTCAAGGCCAAGCAATTGACCGACCAGCACAGCTCGACCCTGCCCCAGTGGGCGCTGGCCAAGTTCATCAGCGAAGGTTATCTGCTCAAGCACATTCGCCGCTGCCACACGGTGTACGCCGGGCGCCGCGAACGCATCCTGCAACGCCTGGCGGGCGACCTGTCGCCGTGGTTCGAAGCGGTGCCGACCGTGGCCGGGTTCCACATGGCGGCGCTGTGCAAAGTGCCGGTGAATATCGCGCTGCTGATGCAGTTGGCGCGCCAGGTGGAAGTGGGCCTGTACCCGCTCGACGTGTTCTTCCACGACGCGCCGGTACGCCCGGGCCTGATCATCGGTTTTGGGGCGATCGAGACGCTGGACATCGACCCGGCACTGGACAAGGTGCGCGACATTCTCCAGCAGATTGGCTAGCGGCTTTTCCGCCGGATTGGACATTGGTGCTGGCGCAAACAGGCTCTAGCCTGTGCACTCCCCCAGATTCTGGAGACCCTCGCCATGACCGAATGCGCCTTCAACACTGTTCATGTCCGCGCGGCTGCCGGGCGCTCGACGCAACTGGGCCAGCGCCTGGGGCAGATCGCCGAAGCCGTGCGCAGCGCTCCCGGTTGCCTCGACTATGCCGTACAACGCAGCCAGCAAGACCCCGACCTGTGGACCGTCAAGGGCCGCTGGGCGTGTGCTGCGCAGCTCTTGGCGCACTTCGAGCTGCCGGCCCTGCAAGGCTTTATCGCGCTCACCGCTGAACAACTGGCCAGCCGCCTGCATTTCGACCATTGAGCGATTGGTCTCCTGGCCTTTGCCAGGATTGGTCATTGGTCACCCGGGGCACGCGGCGTAGGGTGAAGAGGTCTCGAACTTCTCGGAAACTTCGCCATGAAACGACTGCTCGCCACCACCCTGATGCTCGCCTCCTTCAGCGCCTTCGCCCATGAACCCGTGTACAACCAGGAATCGATCAAGGTGCTGCAGGAGCACGCCCTGACCAATGTGCCCGGCAAGAAAACCATCATGCTCACCGTCGACTACGCCCCCGGCCAGGCCACCGTGCCGCATAGCCACACCGGCACCGCCGTGGCCTACGTGCTGGAAGGCGCGATCACGTCGCGGGTGAATGATGAGAAGGCCGTGACCTACAAGGTCGGCGAGTCGTTCTACGAGCCGGCCGGCTCGCGGCACTTTGAATCGAGCAATGCCAGCCAGACCCAACCAGCCAAGCTGCTGGTGGTGATGGTGCTGGATGACAAGGCCGAGGTGCTGACGCCGCTGAAGCAATAATCCACCCCGCCACTGCAGGCGCTGGCGTGCCGGCGCCTACAGGTTCAGCCGGGCTCAGGGGCGTATGAACTGGCGGCGCAGGTCGTCGATTCGGGGCCGGCACGCGCAGCCTTCGAGGTGGTCGTTGACCATGCCCATCGCCTGCATCAGCGCGTACATCGTGGTCGGCCCGACGAAGGTCCAGCCGCGTTTCTTCAGCGCCTTGGACAAACGCACCGATGCCGGTGAAGTCGGGTTGCCGGTCCAGTACGCCATGTCGACCACGGCCGGACGCTCCGTCTCGTCGGGCTCGAACGCCCACAACCAGCGCGCCAGCGAACCGGTCTCGTCGACCAGTTCACACGCCCTGCGCGCATTGTTGATGGTCGAGACGATCTTCGCGCGATTGCGCACGATGCCCGGGTCCTGCATCAGCCGCTCGATATCGGCCTCGCCATACTGCGCCACCCGGCGAAAATCAAAGCCTTCGAATGCCACGCGAAACTGCTCGCGCTTGCGCAGGATGGTGATCCAGGCCATGCCCGCCTGAAAGCCTTCCAGGCAGATTTTTTCATACAGCTGAATGTCATCCGCCACCGGCACGCCCCACTCATGGTCGTGGTAACGCGGGTACTGCGGCGCAGCCGTGCGCCAACTGCAGTGGGTCTGCCCGGTTGCATCCCTGGTCAGTCCGGGTTTATCCATCCATCACCTCCAAAGCCGAGCGGCGGATGATAAGCGAAAAAAATTCCCCTCCGCCAACCGCTCAAGCATCGGTGTTGGCGACCAACCGGTCAGACCGGGACTTGTCAACCGTCCAAGAATGACTTGTTATTTCAAAAAAACCCGGCGTAGACTGGCCGCGCACTGGACTTACCGGTATGACCACAACAATTAAGCCCTGGAACCACCAGGGCACCGAATAGAGATCCCTCCCATGCTCAGATGGTGCTCGCGTTCGATTTTCCTGCAAGTCGTGATTGGCCTGGCTCTAGGCATAATCTGCGGCCTGGCCCTTCCCGAATTCTCCTCGCAACTCAAACCCCTGGGTGACGGCTTTATCAAGCTGATCAAAATGCTGATTGGCCTGATTGTGTTCTGCGTGGTGGTCAGCGGTATTTCCGGTGCCGGCGACTTGAAGAAAGTCGGGCGTATCGGCCTCAAGTCGGTGATTTACTTTGAAGTCCTCACCACCGTCGCGTTGGTGATCGGCCTGATCATGGCCTTCAGCACCGGGATCGGCACCGGCGCCAATATCCACCTGGAGCAGTTGTCCTCCGCCGGCCTCAATGAACTGGCGGACAAGGGCCAGCATATCCGTGGCACCAGCCAATTCCTGATGGACCTGATCCCCAACTCGGTGATCGGCGCCTTCGCAGACAACAATGTGCTGCAGGTGCTGCTGTTCTCGGTGTTGTTCGGCAGCGCCCTGAACCTGGTTGGCGAAGCCGCTTCCGGCATCTCGCGGCTGATCAACGAGCTGAGCCATATCATCTTCCGCATCATGGGCATGATCGTGCGCCTGGCCCCCATCGGCGTATTCGGCGCGATCGCCTTCACCACCAGCACCTATGGCCTGGATTCCCTGCAACACCTGGGCAGCCTGGTCGGCCTGTTCTACCTGACGTGCTTTGCCTTCGTCGCCGTGATCCTCGGCCTGGTCATGCGCCTGTCGGGCCTGCGCATGCTGCCGCTGCTCAAGTACCTGCGCGAAGAGCTGCTGATCGTGATGGGCACCGCCTCCTCCGACGCCGTGCTGCCACAGATCATGCGCAAGCTCGAGCACCTGGGCATCGGCAGCTCCACCGTGGGCCTGGTGATTCCAACCGGGTACTCGTTCAACCTCGACGGTTTCTCGATCTACCTGACCCTGGCCATCGTGTTTATCGCCAACGCCACCGGCACGCCGCTGTCGATGACCGACTTGCTGACCATCCTGCTGGTGTCGCTGATCACCTCCAAGGGCGCCCACGGCATCCCCGGCTCCGCGCTGGTAATCCTCGCAGCGACGCTGACGGCGATCCCGGCGATTCCGGTGGTCGGCCTGGTGCTGGTGCTGGCGGTGGACTGGTTCATGGGCATCGGCCGCGCACTGACCAACCTGATCGGCAACTGCGTCGCCACCGTGGCCATTGCCCGTTGGGAAAAAGACATCGATATCCAGCGTGCCAACAAGGTGCTCGACGGCCAGCAGGGCTATGCCTTCCAGGCCAAGAAGCCGGTACTGCCCGCGCACCAGGAGTTCTGACCGATTTCATGAGCGGCACCGTTCAAATGTGGGAGCGGGCTTGCTCGCGAATGCGGTTATTCAGTCAATACATCTGTGACTGACCCAGCGCTTTCGCGAGCAAGCCCGCTCCCACAGTCAAGAGTCGCCATGCTCGCTAATGTATTCGCAACATAAAGGAGAGGTAGACGTGATCAGCACCTCAACCGTCGTCAATTCAGTCGTCGAAAAACTCCGCGCCGCCCTGGCGCGAGGCCAGTGGCGCCGGGGCGAAATGCTCCCCGGCCAGCGTGAACTGGCCGAACAGATGGGCATCAGCCGCCCGAGCCTGCGTGAAGCCGTGATCGTGCTGGAAACCCTCGGCCTGGTGCGTTCCATGCCCGGCAAAGGCGTGGTCGTGCTGGAAACCAGCGTCAGCGATCCACAGTCCAGTGACGCCGTGGCCGACGCCAGCCTCGAAGACATCCTGCAACTGCGCTACACCCTCGAACCCTTCATCGTCGGCCTGGTGGCGCAGTCGATCAGCAGCAAGGAAGTCGGGCAACTGCGCCTGACCCTGATGGACATGCGCGAAGCCCTTGATGCCGGTGACGCCGAAGCGGGCATGAACGCCTACATCGGCTTCCACGAGGAATTGTTCGCCCTCACCTCCAACCCGATCTTCCAGAACGTGGTGCAGCAAACCAGCAACGCGCTCAAGCAAAGCGCCCAGGTGCTGCGCAACTCGCCGGAACACCTGGCCGAACGCCTGCAGGAAAACGAGGCCGTGGTGCGCGCCATTCGCAACAAGAACAGTGCCCTGGCCAGCGCCGAAATGCGCCGGCATATCCTGCAGGAAGGCCTGCGCATGGGCATTCGCCTGAACATCCCGGACGACCACCTGGGCAGTTGATTTTTTGGAGACCGGCCATGAACGCCCACGCCTTGCAACGCGACCCCGTCCTGCCCACCCTGCGCCTGGTGGCCGGCAAGAAGCCCTCGGTGGACGACATCTACCCACGGCTGTTCGATGCCATCCTCGAGCAACGCATCGCCCCGTCCAGCCGCTTTACCGAAGAAGGCCTGGGCGAGACTTTTGGCGTGAGCCGCAGCGTGATTCGTCGGGTGCTGGCCAAGCTGTCCCACCAGCAGGTGATCATCCTGCGCCCCAACCAGCGCGCCCAGGTCGCCGCGCCGGATGGCCAGCAGACCCGGCAAATCCTCGAAGCCCGGCGCATGACTGAAATCACCGTGGTGCAACTGGCCTGCGCCCAGGCAACGCCTGGGCAAATCCGCCAGCTGCGCGAGCTGATTGCGCGCGAGCGCGACTGTATCGAGCGTGATCAACGGGGGCCGGCGATTCGTTTGTCCGGCGAGTTTCACCTGCAATTGGCTGCGATGGCCGGCAATGCGCCGTTGGCGCAGTTCCTCAACAGCCTCGTGCCGTTGACGTCGTTGATCATCGCCCAGTACGAAGCGCAGGCCTGCACGTACTGCGCGTGGCAGGAGCATGTGGCGATTGTCGATGCAATTGAGCAACGCGACACGGACACCGCAGTGCGCTTGATGACCGAGCATCTGGATCACCTGGAAACCAAGCTGCTGCAACTCAACTGAACGCGGCGAGCGGTTGTCACCTGAGGGCGAATAATTGATAATCGCTCTCATTCCCGCCCAGACAGTTACAACATGCCGCCAGCCACGCCCCTCACCCCTTCCGACGCTTCGACCCTGCGTGAGCAGATTCTGAGGCAGTTGTTTGGCGACCACCATGGCTGGCTGCTCGACCGTCTGCGCGCCCGCCTGGGCTGCCGTCATGATGCCGCCGACATGGCCGCCGAGACGTTTGTCCAAGTCGTTGCCCTGCCCGCGCCGCAAACCATTCGCGAACCGCGCGCGCTGCTGACCACCATTGCCAAGCGGCTGATCTACGACACCTGGCGTCGCCGCGACCTGGAACGCGCCTACCTGCAAGTGCTGGCCGCCCAACCCGAAGCGGTGGAGCCTTCACCGGAAGAGCACGCCCTGACCCTGGAAAGCCTGATGGCCGTGGATGCCTTGCTGGATGGGTTGTCGCCGCGTGCGCGCACCGCGTTCCTGTGCAGCCAGATCGATGGCATGAAGTACGCCGACATTGCTGCGCTGCTGGGCGTGTCGACGATTCGCGTGCGCCAGTACGTGGCCAAGGGGCTGCGCCTGTGCTGTCGCGAGTTGCTGGAATCATGAGTTCGCGCGCCGCCCTTGAACAAGCTATCGAGTGGAGTGCCTGCCTGCGCGATGAATCGCTGCTGCCCAGTGAGCGCCATGCGTTCGAGCATTGGCTGCAGGCCGATCCGCTGAATGCCCAGGCCTGGAATACCGTGCAAAGCCATGTGCAACGCAGCCTGGCGCCGGCCCATGACGCACAGGCCCGCCGCGCCTTGCAAGCACCGCGCCCCAGTCGTCGTCAATTGCTGCGCGGCGCCTTGGCCGTCGCCGGACTCGGAGTGGTCACCCAGGCGCTGCGCCAGCCAGGCATGCCACTGGCGGAATTCGGCGCCGACCTGCGCACCGGCACCGGCGAGCGGCTGAACACATGGCTGGCAGATGGCAGCCACCTGGTACTCGATGCACAAAGCGCGGTGGATATCGATTGGCGCACGGACGAACGCCGGCTGTTGCTGCGCGCCGGCAAGATCATCCTCGACATCCACCACGAGCCACGCCCCTTCAACATCAGCACCCCGTTTGGCCAGGTACAGGGCAATGGCACACGGCTGATGGTGGCGGCGTACGCCTCATTCACCCACGTCTGGGCCCTGGGGCCGGACGTGCACATCACCACCCGCCGTGGCGCGCAACTGACGCTCAAAGCGGATCAGGGCGCACGCTTCAACGACAGCATTGAACGCCTGGCCGCCAACCACAGCGGCGAAAGCAGCTGGCAGGACGGCTGGCTCAACGTGCAGGACTGGGCACTGGGCGACGTCATCGCCGCGTTGAAACCGTACCGGCGCGGCGTGCTGCGCGTCAGCCCGAGCGCTGCGTCGATGCGCGTCTCCGGCGTGTTCTCCCTCGACCACAGCGACCGCGCCCTCGCCGCCCTGGCGCAAACCATGCCGCTGCGCATCCAGCGTTATGGCGAGTGGTGGGTCAGCGTCGACCGCGCCTGAATTATTTTTTCATCCGCCTATATCGCTTTTTCATGCTCGCTGGACATACCCCATGAACCGCCCACGAATGCGGACCGCCAATGGAGCCCTCGTTATGTCCCGCTGCACCCGTAGCCTCTTTCCGCTAGCCCTGCTGGTGGCCCCGCTCGGCCTGGCCCACGCCGCCAATTTCGACTTGCCGCCCGCGGGCCTGGCGACCACCCTGGGCCGCATCGCCCAGCAAAGCGCGCGTGAAATCGTGTATGAACCGAGCCTGGTGTCCGGCCTGCAAGCGCCCGCGGTCCGCGGTGACATGAGCACCGAGCAGGCCTTGAGCCGCGCCCTGTCGGGTTCCGGCCTGGGCCTGGACACCACCGAAGGCGGCGTATTGACGCTCAAGCCCCTGCCCTCCGGCACCCTCAACCTGGGCGAGACCAGCATCAACGCCAACACGTTCGACAGTGAAGAGAACGGCGACAACAGCTATGTGGTCAAGCGCAGCCGTGGCGCAACCAAGACCGATACGCCACTGGCCGAAGTTGCGCAGTCGATCTCGGTGGTGTCGCGCAAGCAGATGAATGACCAGGCCGTACAGGACGTCAGCCAGGCGGTGCGCTACACCCCCGGTATCTATGGCGAATACACCGGCAGCAACAACAGCCGCGAGCAGTTTCGCGTGCGCGGCTTTTCGCCCTACGTGTTCCAGGATGGCCTGATGCTGCCGTATGGCGAAAGTGGCCAGGGCAGCGTGTCCGAGCCCTACGGCCTGCAAAGCGTGGAAGTGCTGCGCGGCCCCAGCTCGATGCTGTATGGCCAGAGCCGTCCCGGTGGCTTGATCAACCTCACCAGCAAACTGCCGACCACCACGCCCCTGCATCAGCTGCAGGTACAAGGCGCCAGCCATGACCTCAAGCAACTGGGCTTCGACTTCAGCGGCCCGCTGGACGACCAGGGCGTGTGGAGCTACCGGTTGACCGGCCTGGTCAAGGACAGCGGCACCCAGGTCGAACACGTCGACAACAACCGCAACTTCATCGCCCCCGCGCTGACCTGGCGCCCCAACGATGACACCTCGCTGACCCTGCTTGCCCAATACCAGCGCGACTGGGGCGGCACCACCGAGCAGTACTACCCGCAAAAAGGCTCGCAGCAGGGTTCGCCCTGGGGCCACATCGGCAGCGACACGCTGCTGGGCGATCCGGATTACGATCAGTTGCGCCGCGAAAGCTTCCAGCTCGGCTACCTGTTCGAGCACCATCTGAACGACACCTGGACCCTTCGCCAGAACCTGCGCTGGAGCAAGGTAAACATCCAGAACCGCTCGGCGTTCAACAACGGCTATGCCAGCGCCACCAGCCCGGTGCTCAATCGGCTGGCCTCCGACATCAAGCGCAACATCCAGATCTTCAACGTCGATAACCAGGCGCAGGCGCGCTTCAACACCGGTGCGTTGGAGCATACCCTGCTGATGGGCCTGGATTTCCGGCGCAACGCGCTGGACAACGACGTAGTCAACGGCACGTTCAGCCCGATCAACCCGTACAACCCCACTTACGGCGGCAGCGTCAGCGGCCAGTACGTGGGTCGCGATATGTACCAGACCCAGAAGCAGACCGGCGTCTACCTGCAGGACCAGATCAAACTGGATAGCTGGATCCTGACCCTCGGCGGTCGCTACGACTGGGCCACGTCCACCAGCGACTTCCGCCCGGACCGCGCGACGCCACGCGACCGCGTAATCAAGCAGGACGATGAAAAAGGCACCTGGCGCGCGGGGCTCGGCTACCTGTTCGACAACGGCGTGATGCCCTACGTCAGCTACTCGCAATCGTTCGACCCGACGCTCAACACCAGCGTCAGCGCGACCACGCCGATCTTCAAGCCGACCGAAGGCGAGCAATATGAAGCCGGCGTGAAGTACCAACCGCCGGGCCAGGACAGCTTTATCACCGCGTCGGTCTACACCCTGACCCAGAAGAATCTCACCACGGCCGACCCGCTCGACATGCGCAATACCGTGCAGATCGGCGAAGCGCGCAGCCGTGGCTTCGAGTTGGAAGGCAAGGCGGTACTGAACCACAACCTGTCGCTGATTGCCTCTTACACCTACACCGACAGTGAAATCACCCAGAGCGGCTACGTGACCTCGGCCTACACCGATAAAGGCTACGAACTGCCCTTCACCCCGCGCCACCAGGCGTCGGCGTGGCTGGACTACACCCTCGATGACGGCCCGTTCACCGGCCTCGGCCTGGGCGCCGGCGCACGCTACACCGGCGTGTTGTGGGGCAGCTCCGCCGTCTCCACCACCGCCGCACGCGACCGTATCCAGAGCGGCAACGTCACCGTGTTCGACGCCGCCGTGCATTACGACCTGGGCAAGCTGGCCAATGATTTGAAAGGCACCCGCGTCGCGCTGAATGCCAGCAACCTGTTCGACAAGGACTACATCACCGCCTGCACCAACACCACCGCGTGCTACTACGGCCCACGGCGCAATGTGACCGCGACACTGACCTACGACTGGTAAGGCAGCCGCTGACAACCGATGGCGAGGGCCCGCGCCATCGGGTTTGCCCTCAAGTCGGTAGCAAGGGGCGCTGGATCAACAGCACGTGGCGTCGCGAAGAGGCGCTGCGCCACACCCGACTCCAGGCGCTTGCGGCCTCAGGTTTGCTCGCGCTTGATCCACTTGGCCACGGCAGGCGCCGTATAGTCGTGCACTGCCGCCAGTAAACGCTCCACGTTCGGCTCGACAATCAACATGTCGCGGTGCACCGGCTGCAAAAACGCCTCGCTGACCACATTGTCGAGGAAGGCGGCCAAGCCATCGTAAAACCCGTTGATGTTCAACAGTGCGCAAGGCTTGGCGTGCTGGCCCAGTTGCGCCCACGTCCACACCTCAAACAACTCTTCAAACGTGCCGATGCCGCCAGGCAATGCGATAAAGCCGTCGGACAGATCCGCCATCAGCGCCTTGCGCTCATGCATGGAACCGACGATCCGCAGGTCTGCCAGGCCGGTGTGGGCCAGCTCCTTATCGGCCAGAAACGCTGGCATGACACCAATCACTTCACCGCCACTGGCCAGCGCCGCGTCGGCCACCGCGCCCATCAAACCTACCGAAGCGCCGCCGTAGACCAGGCCGATACCGGCCTTGGCGAGCGCCTCACCCAATTGAGTGGCCATTTCGGCATACACCGGCAACCGGCCTGGGCTTGAGCCGGAAAAAATACACAGTCGCATAGACCCTCGCTTGCTGAGTGTTGTTGAGTACCCGGTGGATTAAACCACGCCAGGTTCTTTGCGTATTGACTGACAGCCCTGTCGGCGAACAATCGGCAGAATGGGTGGCCGTACTGTCAACATTCCTTTGCCGATGAGTGCCCCTATGCGCCCCCTTATCCGTACCCTGATCGCCAGCGCTTTTATTCCAGCACTCAATGCACATGCCCACCTCGGTGACGACGCCACGCAAGTGATCACCCCGGCACACCCCGTCTGGTTGCTTGAGCAACCTTACGCCGACGCTCCGATGCTGACGGCCCGCACCTTTGGTGCCAGTGCCTATGACGGGTATAGCGTCAAGGCCAACCTCGTGATCAGCTGTCACCCGCAGAACCCATCGGCGGGTATTGAACTGGAGATCTCCCCGCAGTCGCTGGGCTTCGACGTCGCGCCTTTTGAAGGCAAGGGTGCCGCCAAAGACGGACCACTGCGCATCACGACGGGAACCCGTGCCAGCGTCGATCACTCGATCAATGGCGTGTGGACCCACGGCGGAGTTTTCCAGGTCAGCACGTTTTTTGTATTCAGTGGCTCCGTGCACCGCGACGAGCTCGCCTACTGGGCCAGTGATGCCTCACGGGGTCAAAGCCTGACACTGTCATTGGTGCCGGCCCAAGAGGGGGGCAAGCCGCTGACCGCAACGTTTTTACTGCCAGCCAATAACGCCGGGCTGAAAAAAGTCATCCAGCCGTGCCTGGGGACTGCCACGCCATAAAAAAAGCCCCGCATCTTACGATGCGGGGCTTTCTGTCCAGCGGTGGGATCAAGCCGGTTGCAGCACCGACTGACCGCTCAACGCCAGGTCCAGCAGTTCACGGTTGGCGACCGCGTACATGGCGTAGTCCGTGCCGACCGCAGCACGGATTTCCACCATCATCGCGCGCCAGCGATCCGCCATGTCCTGGTGCTGCTCAAGCCACAGGGCCACGCGGGCTTCCATGTCTTGTGGCGCATCGGCCATTTGCAGTACCGCGATGGTGATCGCGCGTTGCTGCCAATCCACGTCGTCGCGGAACGCTTCGCGGGCCTGGGCCTGCCAGTTGTTGGCCACTGGCAGATCGCTGATCTGCTGCAGGTACCACGGCAAGTCGAGGGCGCTGCCCACGGCGAAGTAGGCTTTCGCCACTTCGGCGGCATCGTGACCGGTCACGTCGGCGGCTTCGATGATCGGCAGCAGGGTGTACAGGTGCGTCGTACCGGCCACCATACGCGCCAACAACTCCGGCACGCCGGCTTCGGTGTAGGCCTGGTAGCGGGTCTGCCAGCCTTCGCGGGTCGGGCCTTCCAGCAGTTCGTCGAGCTTGAGGCCCAACGCGGCCAGGTGTGGACCGAAGTGCGCGGTATCACGCCCGGCATCCTGCTCGTTGCGACGGCTGCGCAGGAACCAGCGTGTAGCACGGCGGCCCAGGCGCATCAGCTCGTCCATCAGCTCCAGTTGCACGTCGGCGGAGACCTGGTGGTCCAGGGCTTCGATCTGACGGAACCAGTGCGGGAGATGGAAGATGTCACGCACGATCACATAGGCGCCAGCCACGTTCGCCGGGCTCATGCCGGTCGACTCCTTGAGGCGCTGCACGAAGGTGATGCCCATGTGGTTGACCAGGTCGTTGGCGATCTGGGTGCTGACGATCTCGCGCTTCAGGCGGTGACGACGCATGGCCTCGGAGAACTTGGCGACCAGGCTCGGTGGGAACGCGGTCTCCATGTCACGGGTCAGGTATTCGTCGTCCGGCACCAGCGACTTGAGCAGCGCTTCCTTGAGGTCGATCTTGCTGTAGGAGATCAACACCGACAGCTCCGGACGCGTCAGGCCCTTGCCGTTGGACGCGCGCTCGGTAAGCTGCTCCTCGGTCGGCAGGTACTCGATGGCGCGGTCCAGCTTGCCACGGCCTTCCAGGTCGCTCATCAGGCGCTTGTACTCGGCTGCGCGCTCGTAGGCCTTGCGGGCGGCCAGGGACAGGGCCTGGGTCTGCTTGTAGTTGTTGCCCAACACCAGGTGGCCGACTTCGTCGGTCATGCTCGCCAGCAGCTGGTTGCGCTGCTTGTCGGTCATGTCACCGGCCTGCACCACTTCGTTGAGCAGGATCTTGATGTTCACTTCGTGGTCGGAGCAGTCCACGCCACCGGCGTTGTCGATGAAGTCGGTGTTGGAACCGCCGCCGTTGAGGCCGAATTCCACACGACCCAACTGGGTCATGCCGAGGTTACCGCCCTCGCCCACCACCTTGCAGCGCAGCTCGTTGCCGTTGACACGCAGTGCGTCGTTGGCCTTGTCGCCGACGTCGGCGTGGCTTTCGGTGCTGGCCTTGACGTACGTACCGATACCGCCGTTCCACAACAGGTCCACCGGCGCCTTGAGCAAGGCGTTCAGCAGTTCGGTCGGGGTCAGCTTGTCGGCCGAAATGTCGAAGCGCTCTTTCATCTGTGGCGAGATGGCAATGCTCTTCGCGCTGCGCGAGAAGATCCCGCCGCCTTCGGACATGATGCTGGTGTCGTAGTCGGTCCACGCCGAACGCGGCAGCTCGAACATGCGCTGGCGCTCGACGAAGCTGGTCGCCGGGTTCGGGTTTGGATCGATGAAGATGTGCAGGTGGTTGAAGGCCGCGACCAGTTGCAGCTTGTCGGACATCAACAGGCCGTTACCGAACACGTCACCGGCCATGTCGCCGACGCCGACCACCGTGATGCTGTCTTCCTGCACATTGATGCCGCGCTCACGGAAGTGACGCTGCACACCGACCCACGCACCCTTGGCGGTGATGCCCATTTTCTTGTGGTCGTAACCGGCGGAACCACCGGAGGCGAATGCATCGCCCAGCCAGAAGCCGTAGTCGATGGCGATGCCGTTGGCGATGTCGGAGAAGGTCGCAGTGCCTTTGTCCGCCGCCACTACCAGGTACGGGTCATCGTCGTCATGACGCACGACGTTGGCCGGTGGCACCAGGGCGCCGTCTTTCAGGTTGTCGGTGATGTCCAGCAGGCCGGAAATGAAGATGCGGTAGCAGGCGATACCCTCGGCCGCGATCTCGTCGCGGCTGCCGCCCAGTGGCAGGCGACGCGGCAGGAAGCCGCCCTTCGCACCCACCGGCACGATCACCGAGTTCTTCACTTGCTGGGCTTTTACCAGGCCGAGCACTTCGGTACGGAAGTCTTCCTCACGGTCGGACCAGCGCAGGCCGCCGCGCGCAACGTTGCCAAAGCGAAGGTGAACGCCTTCGACACGCGGCGAGTAGACGAAGATTTCAAACTTCGGCACCGGCTTGGGCAGCTCAGGAATCGCACGAGGGTCGAACTTGAAGCTGAAGTACGACTTGTTCTGGCCGTTGGCGTCGGTCTGGTAGAAGTTGGTACGCAGGGTGGCCTTGATCAGGTCCAGGTAGCGACGCAGGATGCGGTCTTCGTTGAGCACCTGGACGTCGTCCAGCGCGGTGAGGATCGCTTGTTCCAGGCGTTGCTGCTTGTCTTCCAGGTCGTCGGCGGTGAGCTTGCGCGCCAGGTAGAAACGGGTCTTGAACAACCGGGTCAACTCGCGGGCGATGTCGGTGTGGTTGTTCAGGGTGCTGGCGATGTAGCCGAGGTCGAAGCCCAGGCGGATCTGCTTGAGGTAACGCGCGTAGGCACGCAGCAGCGCCACGTCGCGCCACGGCAGGCCGGCGGTGAGTACCAGGCGGTTGAACGCATCGTTCTCGGCGTCGCCGTGCACGATGTGCACGAACGCGTCCTGCAGGGTGTCGTTGAGTTGCTGGATATCCAGGTTCACGCCTTCGGCGGCGATGAACGCAAAGTCATGGATCCAGAACTCACGGCCATTGGCGTGACGCAGGCGGTACGGGAATTCACCCAGCACGCGCAGGCCGAGGTTTTCCAGGATCGGCAGCACGTCGGAGAGTGCCAGCGGGGTATCGGCGTGGTAGAGCTTGCAATGCAGCTCGCGCTGGCCGGAGACCTGGCCCAGCGGCTGGTAGAAGCTCATCACCAGCGGGTTGGCTTCGGTGAGGCTGTTGAGGTGCTGCATGTCGACCACGGCCGAGTGCGCAGCAAAACGCTCGCGGTAACCGGCTGGGAAGCCTTTCGGGAAATCGGCCAGCACGTTGGTGCCCTGGGCTTCGCCGAAGCTTTCGACGACCAGGCTGGAGTAGTCGTCCTGCCAGCTGCGGCAGGCCTGTACCACTTCTTTTTCCAGTTGCAGCGGGTCGATGTCCAGGCGGTTCTTCGGGTCGACCCGCAGAATCAGCTGCACGCGCGCCAGCACCGATTCGGAGAAGAAGGTCCAGAATTCGCAATCCGAAGCCTTCAGGCGATCCATCAGCACTTGCTGGATCTTCTGGCGCACTTCGGTGGAATAGATATCGCGCGGCACGTAGGCCAGGCAGTAGCAGAAACGACCGTACGGGTCTTTGCGCAGGAATACGCGGATCTTGTTGCGTTCCTGGATCTGCACGATCGACATCACGGTGCTGAACAGTTCGTCGACCGGGGTCTGGAACAGGTCGTCACGCGGCAGTACTTCGACCACCTGGGCGAGTTCCTTGCCCAAATGCGCCTTGGGCTGGAAGCCCGAGCGGCGTTCGATTTCCGCGACCTTGCGACGGATATACGGGATGACCCGCACGCTTTCGCCGTACACCGAGGAGGTGTACAGGCCCATGAAGCGGTGTTCCTTGATGACCTTGCCGTCGGCATCGATCTCGCGGATCGACACGTAGTCCGGGTAGGCCGGGCGGTGCACGCGGCTTGGGTGCGCGGCCTTGGCGAACGACAGCACGGTCGGTTCACGCAGGTAGGCAACGGCATAGTCTTCGATGCGCAGGTCATCGGCGGTGAGGCCGGCGCGCAGCAGCTTGGTCAGACCGAGGAAGGAATTGGCGTCATATTCGATATGACCGCCGTCCGCCTCGTCACGTACCACGAATTCTTCATAGCCGAGGAAGGTGAAGTGGTTGCCCACCAGCCATTCCAGGAAGTTCTTGATCTCGGCTTTTTCTTCGCCATCGATCACGAACTGGCTGGCGTCGATACCGGCCAGCAGGTCCTGGACCTTGGCTTTCATCGGTTCGAAATCGGCCACGGCCACACGCACTTCGCCGAGTACCTGCTCAAGCTCTTTGCTCAGCACGTTCAGTTCGGCGGCGTTGGCGCAGCGGTCGATTTCCAGGTACATCAGCGATTCTTGCTGGATGCCTTCGCCCTGGGTGCCCTTGGGCAGGATTTCCAGCAGCTCGCCCTTGCTGCCACGGCGTACGCTGAGCACGGTGGTCTGCAGGGTGTGGATGCTGTAGCCGCGGCGGTTCAGCTCGGTACGCACCGAGTCGACCAGGAACGGCAGGTCATGGTGCAGCACTTCGACCGCGGTGTGGGTCGACTGCCAGCCATGACGTTCGTAATCGGGGTTGTAGACCCGCACTTGCGGTTGGGTGTGATCAAAGCGCTCAAGCAGGCGCCAGGCAGACAGGGTGCAACCGGCCAGGTCGGAAAGGCGACGCTGGGTCAGTTCGTCCAGGGAAATGATGCCGAAGAATTGTTCAGCGAACAGCGCCACTTGTGGCAGTGCCTGTTCACTGATGTGCTGCGCCAGTGCCGCTTGCAGTTGATGCTGGAAGTCGGCCTTGCTGGCTGCGGTGAAGAACGCCATCTGTGGTACTCCGCTTGGGCTTGTTATTGATGGAAGCGTCGCGTGTTATCCCCTTGCGGGGAGACCGTCAGCTCTGTTCGTCGATACAAGTGGCTAAGTACCTTAAACGAATCAGGGTGACAGGTGGGTGAAGCTGGACAAGACAATGAGGTCACATACAACTTCCATAAGATGCGCACCTTGCCAGGTGACGGTACGACGGGCAGGTCAGGCGCCTGGCACATGCACATCCGTTGCGCAGCTTAACGACTGTAGGAAGACAGCTGCTTGCGACGCTGCGACATATTCGGTCATCGGTAAGCAGGCCAGTGGTTGCGACTTGGGCAACCCGGATTTTTTCGCAGAAAAACAGGGGTTTTCCCCGCCTGCGAGTACCGGAAATGACTGATTCAGCCCGTCAGGTCATGCACTGGGTCTGACACGGGATGCAGCACAAAATTCGCCGTAATGGCACAATTGCCCGCGCAACGCCCTACTCCAGACAGGATTCCCCATGCTGCAAATCAAGACCGACGCCCTGATGGCCACTCCGTGCGACGAAGAAGAAGACAACATGGCCATGCTCTGCTGCCACGGCAAAAACGGCGAGATGTTCATGCTCACCCGTTACCCCGACGAAGACGAAGTCGAGCTGACTTGGGACTACGAGCCGTCGACCCTGGATGGTCTGAAGGTCATCCTGAGTGACACGGCATTGCTGGTCGAACTCGCTGCCGGCGATGCCGATGCACTGGGTGGCAAGGATCAACTGCAGATCAGCCATGGCACTGCTGCCTCGGACCTGGCCGAAGTTGAAGCGACCTTGCAGAACATCCTCAAAGGCACGGGTACGTTTATCCGGACGTAGTGGCCGGGCAAGCGGGCTTGTTGTGGTGAGCGCTTGTTGTGTGGTGAACGGGGCCTGTTGTGGTGAGCGGGCTTGCCCCGCGTTGGGCTGCGCAGCAGCCCCATCAAGATCGCCGCGTTCATCCAGGGGGACCGCGTTCTCTGGTTTTAGGGCCGCTTCGCAGCCCAACGCGGGGCAAGCCCGCTCACCACAAAAAAGCCCTATTGCCACAAAAATCCCAATTGCCACAATAAGCCCTACTGCCACAAGAAGCCCTATTGCCACAACAAGCCCGCTCACCACAGGAAGCCGGATAGTCATAGGAAGCCGGATAGCGCCAGTAGCCTGCTTGCCAAGGAAGCCCGCTTGCCACAGCACAAAGGAGCAATTTGCGCGCCCACACAAAATTCCTACAAGTTTTCCCAAAAATACTCGTCACGCCGTTAGTCGCCGCCCCCTGCCATGCATTAAAGTAGGCGCCCCAGGCTGTCGTTTGTTGCAAGACGTACAGGCTCATCTCTCCAGGAACCGTCATCGATGGAACATCGTGAAGCGCTGCTCGCGCTGCGAACCTTTCTTTCTACGCAGATTCTCGGCCAGGAAAAACTCATCGATCGCCTGCTGATCGCCCTGCTCGCCGACGGCCATATGCTGGTCGAAGGTGCACCGGGCCTGGCCAAGACCAAGGCGATCAAAGAGCTGGCCGAAGGCATCGAAGCGCAGTTCCATCGTATCCAGTTCACCCCCGATCTATTGCCAGCCGACATCACCGGCACCGAGATCTATCGCCCGGAAACCGGCAGTTTCGTGTTCCAGCAAGGGCCGATCTTCCACAACCTGGTGCTGGCCGACGAAATCAACCGTGCCCCGGCCAAGGTGCAGTCGGCGTTGCTGGAGGCGATGGCCGAGCGCCAGGTCAGCGTCGGGCGCAGTACCTACGACCTGTCCCCACTGTTTCTGGTGATGGCCACGCAAAACCCCATCGAGCAGGAAGGCACCTACCCGTTGCCCGAAGCCCAGCTCGACCGCTTCCTGATGCACGTCAAGATCGGCTTCCCCGATGCCGCCGTCGAGCGGCGCATCCTGCAGCAGGCGCGCGGCGAGGCGCTCAACGGCGAGACCAAGCCCGAGCGCCGCGTCAGCCAGCAGGCGATCTTCGCCGCGCGCAAGGAAATCCTCGGCCTGTACATGGCCGATGCGGTGGAGGAATACCTGGTGCAACTGGTCATGGCCACGCGCACCCCGGCCAAGTTCGACCCGGAGATGGCCGAGTGGATCGCCTACGGCGCCAGCCCGCGTGGTTCCATCGCCCTCGACCGCTGCGCACGCGCCCATGCCTGGCTGGCCGGGCGCGACTTTGTCAGCCCGGAGGATATCCAGGCGGTGCTGTTCGACGTGCTGCGCCACCGCATCATTCTGTCGTTCGAGGCCGAAGCGGCCGGCATTGACCAGGACCGCGTGGTGCAACGCATTCTCGACGTCGTTGCCGTCGCTTGAACCCCATGAACGCTAGCGATGGAATCCGCGTCACACTCAGCGAATTGATTGAGATGCGCCATCGCGTGCGCGAAGTGCAGCTGTTTTCCACCCCCAGCCAGCGCAGCCCGCTGATCGGCTTGCATCACTCCAAATTGCGCGGGCGCGGTGTCGACTTCGACCAGGTGCGCGTGTACCAGGCCGGTGACGATGTGCGCACCATCGACTGGCGCGTCACCGCACGCACCCAGGAGCCGCACACCAAACTGTTCCACGAAGAACGCGAACGGCCGATTTTCATCATGGTCGAGCAAAGTTGCCGGCTGTTTTTCGGCTCGGGGCAGATGTTCAAATCGGTGCTCGCCGCCCAGGCCGCCAGCCTGATCGGCTGGGCCGCGCTGGGGCATAACGACCGCGTGGGCGGGCTGGTGTTCGGCGACAGCGAGCACTACGAAATCAAACCGCGACGCAGCAAGCAAAGCCTGCTGCAACTGCTCAACCGCCTGGTGCGCGTCAACCAGAGCCTCAACACCGAAAGCCGCCCGGAAGCCGACGCCCTGGGCATGGCCCTGCGTCGGGGCCGCGAAGTGCTGCGCCCGGGCAGCCTGGTTATCGTGATTTGCGACGAGCGCGCGCTGACCGAAGGCGCCGAACAACAACTGAGCCTGTTGTCACGCCATTGCGACCTGCTGCTGTTGCCGATTTCCGACCCGCTCGACCACGCCCTGCCCGCCGCCGGTCTGCTGCGCTTTGCCGAACGCGGCGCGCAGCTGGAGTTGGACACGCTCAACTTCGACCTGCGCCAGGCCTACAAGGCCCAGGCCGAAGCGCGCATCGCCCGCTGGGAACTGCTCGCGCAAAAACTGCGCATCCTGCTGATGCCCCTGAGCACCCAGAGTGAAATGGTCGAGCAACTGCGCGAGTACCTCAACCCTCAACGCCCGGTTAAAAAGCAATGAGCAGCCTCGACCAGCTGCAACCGCTGATCGCGCCGCCGACCATCGGCTTCTGGCCGCCTGCGCCGGGTTGGTGGCTGTTGCTGGTGATCATCCCGTTGCTCGCTTGGGGCCTGTGGTCGCTGCGGCGTTTCCTGCCTGCGCGGCGTCCCGTGGCGCGCGCCGAACAACCGCTGGATCCGTTGCGCATCGCCGCCCTGGCGGAGCTGGCGCTGATGCCCAAGCCCTACGACGGCGCCCCTGCCGGTGCCTGGCTGCAACAACTCAACGGCCTGCTCAAGCGCCTGTGCCGCAACGACTACCCCTATAGCCAAAGCCACACCCTCAACGGCCGCAAATGGCTGGCATTCCTCGACAACCGCTGCCCCGCCGCCGGCCTGACGCGCTGGATGGTGTTGGTCGAAGGCGCCTACAAACCCGAATGCAAACTCGACGACAAGGCCATCGCCGGCCTCACCCAGGCCGTCGACACCTGGATTCGCAAACATGTTTGAGTTCGCCTGGCCGTGGATCTTCATCCTGTTGCCCTTGCCGTGGCTGATGCGCCTGGTGTTGCCGGTGGCCGACAGCGGCGAGCCGGCCCTCAAGGTCAGCTACCTCAGCGACCTCGAAGGCCTGGCCCGGCGCCGTGCCCGTGTCAATCTGCCGGGTTGGCGCCAACAGGCACCGTTCGTGGTCCTGTGGCTGCTGCTGTTGACCGCCGCCGCGCGCCCGGAATGGCTCGGCGAGCCATTGCCAATCGCCGCCAGTGGCCGCGACCTGCTGGTGGCGGTGGACGTGTCCGGCTCGATGGATTTTCCCGACATGCACTGGCAGGACGATGACGTCAGCCGCCTGAGCCTGGTCAAGCATCTGCTCGGCGACTTCCTGGAAGAACGCGAAGGTGATCGCGTCGGCCTGATCCTGTTCGGCAGCCAGGCCTACCTGCAGGCGCCGCTGACCTTTGACCGCCACACCGTGCGCACCTGGTTGGACGAGGCGCGCATCGGCATCGCCGGCAAGAACACTGCGATCGGCGACGCCATCGGCCTGGCCTTGAAACGCCTGCGCCAGCGCCCGGCGCAAAGCCGCGTGCTGATCCTGGTCACCGACGGCGCCAACAACGCCGGGCAGATCGACCCGCTGACCGCCGCGCGCCTGGCCGCTGAAGAAGGCGTGAAGATCTACCCGATCGGCATCGGCGCCGACCCTGAGCAAACCGGCTCACTGGGCATCCTCGGCGTCAACCCGAGCCTGGACCTCGATGAGCCCGCGCTCAAGGCGATTGCCGAGGCCACCGGCGGGCAGTACTTCCGCGCCCGCGACGGCGAAGAGCTGCAAGCGATCAAGGACACCCTCGACAAACTCGAACCGGTCGAACAGCAACCGACCCAGGCCCGCCCGGCACTCGCGCTGTACAGCGCGCCGCTGGCCCTGGCACTGGTATTGAGCATGCTGCTGGTGATCCAGGAACGCTGGCCGAACAACGCGCTGCAACGGTTGTTGAACAAATTGTCGACCCGTGGGCGTTTCCTGCAACAGCATCCCGAATGGCGCCAGCGCCTCAAACGCCTGCGTCTGCGGAGGCGTCGATGATCGACCTGTGGCCGCACTGGTTCCGTCCCTGGTGGCTATTGCTGCTGCCCCTGCTCGGCTGGCTGCTGTGGCAACTGTGGCACCGGCAAAAACGCGCCGGGCGCTGGCAGATGATCCTGCCGCCGGCCTTTCATGCGATGCTGCTCAGCGGCGGCAATGGCCGCGAAAGCAAATCGCCGTGGGTGGTGCTCGGCATCGCCTGGCTGCTGGCCGTGCTGGCATTGCTTGGCCCCAGCTGGCAGCGGGTCGAACAGTCGAGCCAGAAACCTTCTGATCCCTTGGTGGTGCTGCTGGAACTGACCCCGGAGATGCTCGCCACCGACAGTCCGCCAAACCGCCTGGAACAGGCGCGGCGCAAGCTGTATGACCTGTTGCAGGCGCGCACGGATGCGCAAACCGCCATCGTCGTGTACGCCGGCAGTGCCCACACGCTGGTGCCGCTGTCCGACGACCTGGCCACCAGCCGCAACCTGCTCGATGCGCTGCGCCCCTCGCTGATGCCCGAAGTAGGCCACCGCGCTGACCTCGCGGTGGAAAAAGCCCTGGGCCTGCTCAAGCAAGGTGGCCTGGGCCAGGGCCGGCTGTTGCTGATCGGTTCTTCCTTGTCCAAACAGGAACGCCAAGGCATCCGCCTGTTGCTGCAAAGCGGCCAGGCGCCGAGCCTGTCGATCCTCGGCATCGGCAGCCGCGAAGGCACGCCGGTGACTCAGGAAAGCGGCGAATTCCTCAAGGACGAACAGGGCGCGATCCTGGTGCCGCGCCTCGACAGCCCGACGCTCAAGGCCTTCGCCAGCGAAATGGGCGGCCGTTACCGCGCCGCGCGCCTGGACGACAAAGACCTGCGCCAGCTCGGCGTGCTGGACCCGCCGCAGACCCTGCGCAACGACGGCCAACTGCTGCACCTCGACACCTGGGCCGACCAGGGTTATTGGCTGCTGCTCCCGCTGTTGCTGCTCGCGGCCTGCGCCGGGCGGCGTGGCTGGCTGTTCTGCCTGCCGCTGCTGCTGTTGGTTGCACCGCAACCCAGCTATGCCTTCGGCCTGCAGGACCTGTGGCTGCGCCCAGACCAGCAAGGCCAATACCTGCTGAAGAAAAAACGCCCCGCCGAAGCCGCGGAGCACTTCGAAGATCCGCAATGGCAAGGCGTCGCGCTGTACGAAGCCGGCAACTATGCCGAGGCCATCAAGCGTTTCGCCCAGAGCAATGACGCCTACGCCCACTACAATCGTGGCAACGCCCTGGCTAAGTCGGGCGAGCTGGAGGCGGCGATCGATGCCTACGAACAGGCCCTGGAAGCCCAGCCGGACCTGCAGCCGGCCCTGAAAAACAAGGCCCTGGTGGAAACCCTGATGCAGGAACAGGCAAACCCCGAGCCGCAAAAACCTGCAAAAAACCAGGATGACGAAACCACGCAACCCGGCCAAACTGCGCAACCAGGCGCCAGCGGGCAAAGTGCCACGGGTGGTGAGCAGTCGTCCCAGGGACAGGGCGAAGCCGGCACCGGTGATACCAAGGCCAGCGCCACGCCACAACCCGGCGGTAACGAAGTACCGGGCAGCGAACTCGGGGATGAGCAGACCACCACCCCGCCACTGCGCCCTGCCGACGCCAGCCTCGACGGTGAACATCGCCAAGCGCTGGAGCAGTGGCTGCGGGAGATTCCGGACAACCCCGGCGAACTGCTGCGGCGTAAATTCTGGTACGAACAGCAACAACATCAGGACAAGACTCGATGAGCCGCCGCACGACCCTACTGCTTTTGCTCGCGCTGTCGGCAGGCCACGCCCAGGCGGCGAGCCTGGTCGCCAGTGTCGACCGCAGCCGCCTCAATTCCGGCGAGACGGTAGAGCTGACGGTGGAATCCAGCGACGTTACCCAGTTCGGCAAACCCGACCTGTCACCGCTGGACGAGCAGTTCGAAGTCAGCGGCACGCGCCAACTCAACCAGCTCACCACCCTGGGCGGCGACAACCACGCCACCACGCGCTGGATCATCACCCTGCTGCCCAAGCAAAACGGCACCGTGGTGATCCCGCCCCTGCAAGTTGGCGAGTACAAGACCCAGCCGATCAGCCTGCAAGTGGTCGAAACCACCAGCCAGGACAGCAGCGCGGAACTGGCGCCGGTGTTCGTCGAGGCCAATCTCGACCAGACCAGCGTGTACGTGCAGGCCCAGGCACTGTTGACCGTGCGCGTGTACCACTCGGTGTCGCTGTATGACGACAGCAGCCTCACGCCGTTGCAGATCCCGGATGCGCGGGTCGAGCAGTTGGGCGAGTCGCGCACCTACGAGAAAGTCATCAACAGCATTCGCCATGGCGTGATCGAAACCCGCTACGCGATCTACCCGCAACACAGCGGCGCCCTGGAGGTTCCCGCCCAGACCTTCAGCGCGACCCTGGTGGAATCGCGCCCGCCACAGGAAAACACCTTGCAGGGCACCAAGCCCGGCAAGCTGATCCACGTGAGTTCGACGCCCTTGTCGCTGACGGTCAAACCCAAGCCGGAGCTCTACCCCGCCGACGCCGCCTGGCTGCCGGCACGCAGCCTGACCCTGAGCGAAAGCTGGAACCCCGAGCCCGAACACGTGCAGGTCGGCGACTCGCTGACCCGCAGCCTCACGGTCAAGGCCGAAGGTTTGTCCAGTGCGCAACTGCCGGCCCTGCCCAGCACCGACATCAACGGCCTGCGGCGTTACCCGGACCAGCCGGTGCTTGGCAACCAGACCAACGACCGCGGCCTGATCGGTAGCCGTGAAGACCGTGAAGCCTTGGTGCCCAATCGCGTCGGCGCCCTGGAGTTGCCCGCCGTCGAAGTGGTGTGGTGGAACACCCACGAAGACCATCTGGAACGCACCAGCCTGCCGGCGCGCACCCTGCAAGTGGCGAACAACCCGAGCCTGGTGGTGGACACCCCCGCCACGCCGACCATCATCACCGCTCCGGACGACAGCCGCCTGTGGCTGTGGCAACTGAGTACGCTGATTCTGGCCTGCACCACCTTGTTGGGCTTCGGCCTGTGGTGGCGTGCACGCTGGCAGCCGGCGGTGCTGCGCGCGGCGCAAACCGGCCCGAGCCCGCGCTCCCTGCTCGACGACCTCAAGCGCGCCACCCAGGCCAACGACCCGCAAGCCACGCGCCAGGCGCTGGATGCCTGGGCGCGCCAGCAGCCGGAAACCCTGGCGGACATGGCCGCGCGCTTTGTGCCGTTGTCGGATGCGCTGGATGGCCTGAATGGTGCGCTGTACAGCGAGAGCGGCCAGTACTGGCTGGGCGAAGACCTGTGGCGCGCGATCAAGGCCATCCCGATGGCCGAGCGTGAACTCGATCCGGCGACCGATACCACCAGCCTGCCGCCGCTGTACCCCAAGTAAGCCGGACTCAGCCACACCACAAAACCCTGTGGGAGCGGGCTTGCCCGCGAAAGCGGTGTGTCAGTCACTGATGATTTGCCTGACCCAGCGCCTCCGCGGGCAAGCCCGCTCCCACAGGAGTCAGCGCAACGCCTAGCCATGCCCGTCATTGGCTCTGGAGCGATTGGCATCCAGATCCATGCAGAATCCCTGGGCCATAGTGGGCACGGTTCAAACTGTGGGAGCGGGCTTGCCCGCGAAAGCGGCGTGTCAGTCACTGATGATTTGCCTGACCCAGCGCCTCCGCGGGCAAGCCCGCTCCCACAGGGGTTAGTGCAACGCCCAGCCATGCCCGTCATTGGCTTTGGAGCGGTTGGCATCCAGATCCATGCAGAATCCCCGGGCCATAGTGGGCACGGTTCAAACTGTGGGAGCGAGCTTGCCCGCGAAAGCGGCGTGTCAGTCATTGTTGATTTGCCTGACCTACCGCATTCGCGGGCAAGCCCGCTCCCACAGGGTTAGTGCAACGCCTAGCCATGCCCGTCATTGGCTTTGTAGCGGTTGGCATCCAGATCCATGCAGAATCCCCGGGCCATAGTGGGCACGGTTCAAACTGTGGGAGCGGGCTTGCCCGCGAAGGCGGCGTGTCAGCCACTGGAGGTGTTGCTGACACACCGCTATCGCCGGCAAGCCAGGTGCTACAGGGCTTACCTGTGTGTTAGTCGGTGATGTAGCGCACGCCTGGCTTGGCGCGTTCATCCACCACCAGCTCGAAAATATCCGGACGCGCGTAGTGCCCTACCACGTCGTAGTCATACCGCGCGCGCACCAGGTCATCGGTGTCGATCTGGGCTGTCAGCAGCCCGGCACCTCCCAGCAACGGCCCGGCGAGGATGTCGCCCATCGGCCCGACAATCACGCTGCCGCCCGCGATCAGCGGCCGCTCCGCCGGCCAGTTGGCAACCTCGATGCCCAATGCCTCGGGCGAGGCCTGTACCTGGCACGCACTGACCACAAAGCAGCGCCCTTCATGCGCCACATGACGCATGCTGACCTGCCACATCTCGCGCTCATCCACCGTCGGCGCACACCACACCTCCACGCCCTTGGCGTACATCGCGGTGCGCAGCAGCGGCATCATGTTTTCCCAGCACACCGCGCCGCCGACGCGGCCGACCGCGGTGTCAATCACCGGCAAGGTCGAGCCGTCGCCCTTGCCCCAGATCAGCCGTTCGGTGCCGGTGGGCATCAACTTGCGGTGCTTGGCCACGAGGCCGCCGGTGGGTTCGAAATACAGCACGGTGCAATACAACGTGCTGGCGCTGCGTTCGATCACGCCGATGACCAGGCTCGCGCCGGTGCGCGCTGCCAGGCCGGCCAAGGCCTCGGTCTCTGCGCCAGGCACGTCGATGGCATTGGCGAAATAGCGGGCAAAGGCTTCGCGGCCCTCGGGCAGGCGATAGCCCAACTGGGTGCCGAAGCCTTCGCCTTTGGGGTAGCCACCGAGCAAGGCTTCGGGCATCACCACCAGCTTCGCGCCACTGCGCAGGATCTCGTCCTCATAGCCCAGGATCTGCTCAAGGGTTTGGGCTTTACCGCCCGGTAATGCGCCAATTTGCAAAGCGGCCACGGTAGAAACAGGCATCACTATCACTCCGAACAAGGGGGGGGTTGCCCATTCTTGCGCCAGGCTCGATCATGAATAAAGCCCACCTCAGTGCTGAATGATATGAGCCAAATAAATATCACCCAGGTCGACCTGAACCTGCTGAAAACCTTCGAAGCCCTGCACGACGAGTCCAGCGCCAGTCGCGCGGCCTTGCGCCTGGGCGTCACGCAATCGGCCATCAGCGCAGGCCTGCGGCGTTTGCGCGAGGTGTATGACGATCAACTCTTCGTGCGCACCGGACGCGGCCTGGCGCCCACGTTACGCGCCAATCAGTTGAAGCCGGTGATCAGTGAGGCGCTGGAGCGTTGCCGGCAGAGCCTGGCGATGGTCCATCCGGACAATCCGCATTACCACGGACGCTCGGTGGTGCTGGGGCTGTCCGATGACTTCGAGATTGCCTACGGTCGTCGTCTGATGGACGCGATTGCACTGCGGTTGCCGAAGCTGCGGGTGATCTTCCGGCAGACGCACAGCCAGATCGTCGCCGGCGCCCTGCTCGACCGGACCCTGGACCTGGCGATTACCGCCGGAGGGTTCGCCCACGGCCGCTTGAGTCGGCAGGTGCTGGGGGAAGGTGATTACCGCTGCCTGGTGGATTCGGACCAGGCGAGTATCAGCCTGGAGGAATTCATCCGCCGTGAGCATGTGCTGGTGTCATCTGGCGGGTTTATCGGCATCACCGACGAAGCCCTCGCCGCGCAGGGGCTGAACCGGCATGTGTGTGCGTCGACCAGCCATTTTGCCGCGCTGCCGTATCTGCTCAAGGGCAGCCAGGCGGTGGCGACCATCCCCGGGCACGCCGCGCAAGCCATCGCCGGGCTGACGGGTTTGCGCATGCTGCCCTGCCCGCTGGCGTTGCCGCGTTACCCGGTGGAGCTGGGCTGGCGCACCCAGGCCCAGCTGGACCCGATGCTGCTTAAAGTGCGCGAAGCGATTGTCGAAGGCTTTACTTCGCCGCAGCCATCAGCTTGTTGACTTCACTGCGCACCATGTTGGAGAACTCCGGTGGCGACATGCCGTCGAGTTCCGCGCGCACCCATTCAGCCCACTTGCCCTTGCGCTTGGCGCGCTCACCGAACAACCGCGCCGCTTCGCCCTTGGCCTTGCCCAGGTTGGTTTGCCACAGGTCGTAGAGGCGCGACTTTTCATCTTCCAGCTCGGCGCGTTCGGCGAGGGTCTTGTTGGCGAGATTGAAGCTCATGTTGAATTACCTGCTGCACAAATAGGCGACATCTTACACTGTAGGTCGAATTTTCCGGATTCGGATTTTCCCGGCAAGCACGTCCAGGCAAAAAAACTGCAACTTTTGCCGCCGCCCGGCACTCCATTGTTCACTGTCACATTCACCTGCAAGGAGTCACACCCATGGCCCGCAAAACCGCCGCCCAAGCTGTTGAAGATCAAATCAAGGATCAAGCGTTCAGTGAACTGACGGCGCTGATCGAAGAATCGGACAAACTGCTCAAAAGCAGCGCTTCGCTGGTAGGTGAGGAAGGCGAAACCCTGCGCGAACAGGTCGCCATCAAGCTCAAGCAGGCGTTGGATTCGGTGTCCAACGTGCGCGAACGCAGCAAGCCGGTAGTGGATGCCACCGAAACCTACATCGGTGGCCACCCGTGGCAGACCGTGGCCATCTCTGCAGGCTTCGGCCTGGTGGTTGGCCTGTTGCTGGGTCGCCGCAACTGAGGCGCCGGGGCTGCGCCGCGCGCAGCCCCTCCTACCCCTGCGCCAGTTCTTGTAGCTGCCGCAAATCCTTCGCTTCAATCTCGATCCCTGCCGCCTGCGACTTCGCCCGAGTGCGATGACGTCGATCTCCAGGCAAACGCCGCAACCCCGCCGCATGCATCTGTCGCACCAGTTCCTGGCTGCGCTCGGCGAAGCTTTGCCCGGCAGTTTTGCTTGGGTCGATCACAATCAGCAACTGCCCGGTCCAGGGTGTACGTGCGCCCGGATGGTCGGCCCAGTTGAACTCGAAGGAAAAGTTACCGCCGGTCAAGGCGGCCGCCAGCAGTTCGACCATCATCGACAGCGCCGAACCCTTGTGCCCGCCAAACGGCAGCAACGCACCGCCTTCCAGCACCGCCTTGGGGTCAGTGGTGGGCTGGCCGAGGCTGTCGACGCCCATGCCCGGCGACAAGCGCTCGCCCTTGCGCGCGGCAATCTGCACGTCGCCGTGGGCGATCGCGCTGGTGGCCAGGTCGAAGACAATCGGCAGGCCATCGGCACGCGGGGCGGCGAAGGCGATGGGGTTGGTGCCGAACAGTGGCCGGTCGGCGCCGTGGGGCACCACGCAGGTCATGCTGTTGACCACGCTCAAGGCCACCAGCCCTTCTTCGGCGAAGGGTTCGACATCCGGCCACAGCGCGGCAAAGTGATGGGAGTTGTGGATCGCCAGCAGCGCGATGCCGGCACTGCGGGCCTTGTCCACCAGCAGCGCACGCGCCGCTTCAAGTGCAGGCTGCGCGAAGCCGTTGCCGGCATCCACGCGCACGAAGCCGGAGGCGACGTCGGTGACCACCGGCGTGGCCTTGCCGTCGACCCAGCCACTGGCCAGGGTGCTGAGGTAGCCGGGGATGCGAAAGATCCCGTGGCTATGGGCGCCGTCACGCTCGGCGCTGGCGCAGTTGTGCGCCAGGATCGCGGCGACTTGTGGTGACGTGCCGTGCTTCACGAACACGGTATGCAGCAACCCCACCAGGTCGTCAAAACCGATGAGCGCTGTTGCGTTGTCAACTATCGGGGACTGGGCAGACATCTGTAGCTCCGATTTTATAATTGGAAGAGACAACAAGAATCCAGACCGCCGATTAAACAACGCCTCCCGTGCCTGCTGTCAACGGGCGCTTGCAAAGCGTGCCAGTTATCTACCGCCCTGCCCACCGTGCCAGCCCTTACTTTGGGCCTCCTACCCGCTGCAACAACGGAGAATGCACCATGGCGCGCGTGACCCCACCGTACTTTTTCGATGAATTCCTTCGCCCGACCCGCCGCAAGGAGCCTACGCTACGAGAGCGCGCGCTGGGGTTCACGATCAGGGACCTCGAGTGGCTGCACACGCTGTACTACGCCACTCACACCGCACGCCAGGACGCCACGGTGCATGGCGCTTCCATGCAGGTCGACAGGTTGCTGGTCAACCTCAGCGGCCAACCCGCCATCGCGCTGGCGGGCGCGTTCCTGATGAGCCCGACGCCCGACGACGGCAAGGCCGTGCTCTATACGCCTTACGGTGGACTCGAGCTGTTCGACCACCGCACCACCCTGATCAGCGCGCTCGAAGAGCGCCTGGCAGACCCCAGCCAGCGCAGCGAGTTGCTGCAATTTGTGACCATCGACACCCGTGACGCGCTGCCAGCCGGTGCGCACCTGGCGGTGACCACGACCGTCATCCAGGGGGCGGTGATGCAGGATCAAGAGGATGCGATCCGCGCCAGCCAACAACAAAATGTCGCGGCAATGCTCAGCCAATTGCGCCAACTTCCCAGCCTGCGCGCGATGCTCGACACCTTGCTCGGGATCATGGCCCACCCTCATTTCCGTGGTCTGAAACAGGCCGACACCCGCGTGAATTCCTTCACCGTCATGGGCGGGCACTGGGTCGCCTCTGAGCCATTGCGCGACACGCTGTTGCGTTTTTATGTGCAGCAGGCCTGGCCGGCAGGCCAGACGCACACGTATTGCAATCTCGCGCATGACACCAGCGCCTTCACTCCGAAGCAACTGGCCGAGGACCAACAGCGCTGGGACAACGTGGTCGAACAGACCAGCGCGATCCTCTCAACGTTATTGAGCAGCCTGCTGCAGACCTACTGGCATGAAGACTTCGACGGCACGCAGTCACGCCTGCAGTTTTTCGCCCGGGTGATCAGTGACAAGTTTCGCGCCGACCTGCTGCTCAAGCACCAGGCATGGATCGTGTCCACCGAGGAAAGCCAGAAACTGCGCGCGCTGTTCCTGCCGGACCAGGCCGCACGCAGCGCTTTCGATCCGCAGCTGAATATCGAGAAAGTGCGCGTGCATGCGCCTTTTCAACACTACGTCGACCTCGCCAGCACACTGATGATCAGCAACACCCACGCGTATCTCTACACCCAGTCACGCGGCTTGCAGGTGCTCGCGAACCTGCAAGACCTCAACGACGCGCTATTGGCCATGCTCAAGGCCGCCGGGCACGAGGATGAGCTGCTCAACTTCCTCTCCGTGGAGGAGCGCAGCGTGTTTATCGGCATGGATCAAGTAGAGGTGACCGGCAAGCCCGTGGTCGGCGATGTGTTTCAAGAGACACTCGAGGACATTGTCAGCAAGCAGCTCGACAACCTCGAATATGCGCTGGGGCTATATCGGCGCAGTGGCGGCGACGTCGACCTGGCGGCCTTGCTCGACAGTGCCCTGGATGTGCGCGCCATGCTCGACAGTCGGTTGCTGGCCGAGGAAACCGAAGGGCGCTGGAGCGTGCACCCGGTCACCCGCAGCGAGGGCGGTCCGACCACGGTGCTGGCGGAAAAAGCCAAGCGCCACCTGCAGCGCCTGCAGGCCGTCGACGCCGCCATGGCCGAGGAGCGCAGGCGCCATCCCACCTTGCGCAGCCTGGCAGCCCACGTGCTGGCAGACAAATTGGCCAGCAGGCACCTGGAGCTGCAGCCCGACGCCGTCTTTATCAATACCTATCCTACGCCTGCGCTGGAGCGCGAAGAGCGCTTGCCTCGGACGTCGTCCAGCATGGTCCAGCACTTGATCGCCCGCCTGGCCCGGCAAGCCACTGCGCTGAGTGAATCGTCGCTAACCTGGTTCTACGGACCGTACAGCGCCGGTGCCGCCCATCAGTTGCACAACCTGGGCGTGGTTACCTTCAATGCGATTATCGACGAGGCTTTGCGCACGTTTGCAGAAAACGACCTGCGCACGCTGCCCAACCTGCTTCTGGAGCAACACCAGGCCCACCTCAGCCAGGCGTTGTTGCAGGGGTTGACGGGCGAGGCGCAACTGCGTTGGCTGCACAAGAGTCTGTCCGCCGACAGCGTCGCGCTACTGGACAGCGTGCTCAACGCCGACGGCATGAGTCGGCTGACCCGCCATGGCCTCAACGGGTTCATACCGGATGCGTTTGGCTTGACGTTGAGATTCGGCACGGACAACACGCCGCATGCCCTGGCCAATTGTTTTGTCTTGACCGAGCGCGGCGGCATTGATCCGTTCAACTCGGGCCTGGCGCTGCTGTGGACGCCGCGCGGTGGCTATGAGTCATTTGGGTCGATCAAGGTGTTGTGCGACGCACTGGTGCGACGTTTGCGCGATCCCCTCAAACGTCTGCCCTTGATGGAAAACCTGCCGGTCTCGCAGTACATGCCCCATCGGGTCTGCCAGCTCGGTCCGCTGCGACGTATCGACGATCACCTGCTGCACAACCGGCAACAGACCTACAGCGACTTCATGCGTGACGAGATTGATCATCTGTTCTCGATGCGATTGAGCGCAGAGCGCTTTCAGGACTGCATGGATAACCTGATCCGACGGCCACCGCCGACCAACCTGCCGCGCGCCATCGCGATCGCGAAGGCCATTACTTACCAGCAGGCATTGCCGGTTTGGCTGGGCATGGCACCACCCCGTGAGCAGATCCTGCAGGCCGAGTTGTTGGAACAGTATCGCGTCAGCGCACCGGACGAACGTGACTACCTGCATGGCATCACGCCCATGCGCAATGAGGTCATGGCCCTCCTCTCGGACCTGCTCGGCAAGCGCTTTGCGGGGCAGGCGATCAACCCGGAACACATATTGATCCCCGGTCGTATCGACCTTGCGGGCAATATCCAGACCCTCGCGGACTTCGCGCTGCGGCACTTGCCCCAGCTGAACGGTGACGATATCCGCCCACGTTCGCGGACCGCCACGCCATTGCCAAAAGAACTGGACGGCAGCGCCGTGGTGCAACTGGTTCGGCAAGTGGGGTTGAAAAAGCTTTACCAGGAGAGACTTACCACCCTCCTCGCAAGTGATACCGAGGACAGCCGCCAACGGCGCCACCTGTTCTGTCGGCAGTTGCCGTGGCAGTTGCTGCAATACGCCCATGAACAAACCCTCGAGGAGCGATTGTCCGCATCAGCCTGGCGCTACATCCAGCAAATCCTTGATATGCCGGATGCCGTGGCGCGCGACGCGGTGGCGGGCGTCAATGCAACCATTCGCCCGCTTGAGCTGATCGCCACCCCGGGCGCAGCGTCGGTCAAAGTCTTGGGTTGCTACCTGATCGGGGCGAAAACCGGGGCTGTCGGGCCCCTGATCCTGTACGCGCCTTACAGCCCCAGTCACCTGCTGAAGGAATACGCGCATGAAGCTGCCTTGATCGACGCGATCACCAGCCCCGGCGCCCTGCAGGAATGGGTCGTTGGCCAAATGCAGGAGCCCCATCAGGCCACCTACCGCAATTTGCTCGGCGAGCGCTGGGCCCGCGAGCTCTCGGAAATCCGTCTCGGTGCCTCGCCCATCGACGGCAACCTGCTGAGCCGGCTGTATCAAGACAACCTCGAGATGCTGCAGCAGATGCTCGACACGCAGTTTTCCCACGCGTGCAAGGCGCAATGGGACGCTATCACCAGCCTGTTCAGCGAGGGCATTCCCAAGACCTTGCAGTTCATGGCCGGAAAGCTGGCCTACCCGCTGGTGGTATGGCGCAGCTACCAACAGTTCCAAATCTCCGCCGAGGACCTGCAGCAACACCGCTGGCAACACGCGCTAAGAGCCTTTGTCTGTGGCGTGGCGCAACTGGCTGCACTGGGCAGGGAGGTGGATAGGCTGCTGCCCCAGGCCCCGGCTATGCAGAGCCAGGTCAAGCCCTCATCGGAACAACCGACGGTGGCGAACCTGGACATCACCGGGCCCTTGCGCACGCAACTGCAAGCGTTTGAAACCCACGATTTTGCCCTGAGCGAACTGGAGTTGCGTGCACTGACCCTTCCCTACCGGGATACGAGCGGTGCGCATCATTTCGTGCCATTGGCAGGCAAGGTGTACCGGGTGAAACAAGCCGGCAAGCACTGGCGCCTGAGCACAGGCGACCTGCACGGCCCGTATGTGCAATGCGATGCCCAGGGCACCTGGACGCTGGATTTCAACCGGCACCACCCGCGCTACGGCAAAGTCCTGAGTCGCTTTACCGACAAGCTCTACACGCTGGCGGCCGAACGCGACGCGATCAATATCGAAGCGGTGGGCATGCAGGAAATCGAGGCGACATCCAGTTGGAAGGCGCAGTGCATTGACGAGGCGCTCAATGTCGCGACGTACTACGCGGTCAACTGCAAGCGCAACCTCAGGCACTTTATGCCGCTGCGCGATCCCAACAGCCGGCTCGGGCAGTTCTTTGGTGAGTTGTTCGGCGTGGTCACGATGACGCCCGCCCAGGTGCAAAGGGTCGAGCGGCGCGTCGATGAGGTGCTTGATGAGTTGACCAATCCCACGCTGATCGGCGCCAACTCGAAGCGCTTCGTCAGCGGCACTCATCGCTACGATACGCAATTCACCTATGCCTTCGTCGTGCCCGAAGACCAGGAACAGAAAATTTACTTGCTGGACCGTTTTTTCGATCCGGATATGGACGTCTATCAGAACCGCCTGAAAACGCCCTTCGACATTTCTGCCCACGCGCGGGCAACCGTGTTGATCCACGAGATCTCCCACCTCAAGTCCCTGACCGAAGACCTGGCTTACCTGGACAGCATGCGACCGTTCCCGGACCTGATCAACGTCAAGGCCAGCGGTGCGTGGCAGATGAAGACCGAACTCGACGACCTGCGCCAGACCGCGCTGTCGATCTCTACGCCGGCCAGCATCCTGTTCAAGGTGTGGGACGAGGTCAGCGAGGAATGGGAGGATTTCGGCAGCTACAATGGCACCAAGATGCTCAAGGATAAGGTTCTGGACGCTACCGGTGCGCGCAGCCTTACGCAGGCCCGGGATATTTTCATGAGCGACGCCGACAAACGGATCGACACGATCCTGGCCAATGCCGACTCGGTGACCTGCATCATCAGTGATATTGGGCGCAGTCTGGAGACGGGAGCCTGAACAGGCTCCCGGCGGGTGTATCAGTCTTTCTGGTCGCGCAGGATATTGCCGGAAGCCCCGTCGATGCGGGCTTCATACACGGTGCCGTCGGACTTGCGCCCTTTGACTTCCCAATAGCCGTTGTCATCGGCTTCCGCCGCGTAGACCTCGACGTAGCCGGCCTTGGTCTTGGCCACCTCGATAGCCTTCTCGATGGTGATCCAGCCTGCGCCCGGCTTATCGGCCAGGGCGGCGCCCGCGCTGAGCAAAGCGGTGGTTGCACACAGGGCGACTAAGGTTTTCTTCAGCATGTTCGTACTCCATTGTGGGAATGACGGACTCGTGTCCTCGGTTTTCTGATGTTTTCAAACGAGAATAAGTTCCAATTGATGTGCAATCGCCATGATGGCTGTTCTCGCCGTCCGCCTCGGGAGGTTAGAATGTGCGAAATCAGGATGAGTTAATGAGCGAAAAGTCCCTTTCAGAAGCCGAATATGACGCCATCACCGACGCCGCCGCGCATTGGTGCATGCGCCTGCACGCGAATGATTGCACGCCGGCCGAACGTCAGGCTTTTACCCAGTGGCATGATTCCCACCCGTTGCACGCCTTTGAATACGCGGCGATGCTGGAGATCTGGGACGTCGCCGACCACCTGCCCCGCCATGAACCCACGTCGGTGGTGGTGCCGCTCAAACCGCGCAGCCGCCTGCGCACCTACGCGGTGGCGGCGGCGATCTGCCTGGCCGCCGTGCCCCTCGCAGCCTTTACCGGCTGGGAAGCGGGCTGGCTGCCCAGCTCCTACGAACGCTTCGAGGCCACCCAGCAGGGCCTGCGGCAGGTCACCCTCGGCGATGGCAGCCAGGTGGAACTCAACCTTGGCACCGAGCTGGTCTACAGCAACTACAAGGACCAGCGCCGGGTCACGCTGAAAAAGGGCGAGGCGTTCTTCAAGGTCAGCCATGACAGCACTCATCCGTTTATCGTGCGCGCCGGCCAAGGCCAGGTGCGGGTTACCGGCACCCAGTTCAATGTCTGGACGTATGAAGATCAGGTGCGAGTGATGCTGCTCGAAGGCTCGGTGCAGATTGCCAGCGACCAGGTGCACGGCAGCGTGCCCCTCACGCCCGGCATGCAGGCCAGCTATCAACTCGGCGATGCCACGCCGCGCATACGCCCGATCAGCCCGAATGACACCGCACTGGCCTGGCGCCAGGGCAAGCTGATCCTCGACAACCTGGCCCTGGCCGACGCGTTGCCGCTGATCAATCGCTACCTGACCAAACCGGTGATGCTGGCCGACGCCAACACCGGCGCGATCCGCATCGGCGGCATCTACAACATCAATGAGGTCAACAACCTCATCCCCTCCCTGCCCAAGGTTTTGCCGGTCTACCTGACCCAGAACCAGGACGGCAACCCCGTACTCAATTCCATCCCGCGTAAAGCCCCGAAAGGCTGAGCCAGCCCGCGCCGGTGAGGGCCTCGCTGCGCGTGCGGTGTCCATTTTTTTTACACCTGGACGCCCTGGACCGCCCGTGCTGGGCGGTGTCCTGCGTTTACCCGGCAAGGTGTTACACCGCTGATACAGCGAGGTGAAGCGTTTGCGCATGGGTGCGGTCAGTGCGCGTGTGCAAGGGCCTGTTTCATGGATGAAACAACCGTGACATCACTTTGCCGCTAATTAATCCCAATCCCTTGAATAACAAAGGTAAATAAAAAGCGGCACGCCTTCTGCTCTATCCCTTACAGCGCTGTTTAGGGTCAGCGCGAAGAATAAGGAATAGTGCCGTGGTCACTCACACTCAAGGTTCATTGAGCCTCCTCCTGGTCAGCTGCGTGCTGGCAACCAGCGTCAGCCTCCCAGCGCTGGCCGACGGTAACGGTGTGATTGTGATTGATCGCCATGTGAATCCTTACGCAATCGGCCGCACTCGCGGCGTCGACCCCTACCCCACCACCGCCAATGCCAATCCGTCCGCACAGATCGCCACGGTGACCAGCGTCGTCCTCAGCGACAACGACTTTGCGGGCATCACCACCGGCGCCAGTATCACCCGCAGCATCATGCCCAACGGCGATATCACCGGCTTGAACAACATCGGCGGCGGTATCGGCCTGGGTGCAGCCAGTGCGCCCGGCCACAGTGGTGGCGGTATCTCGGGCACGATCAACAGCGCGGTCTCACGTGGCCTAGAACCGCTGAACGGTATCAGCGGCATGGTCGGAGGAGCGATGAAATGAACCGTTCATGGATGCTTCTCGCGGTGCTGGGTTGCAGCGCGGCAATGGCCGACAGCAACAACAACGCCACCCTGGATAACTCGGGCAAGCAATACAACGGCGTGGTCATGCTTAACCAGGCCGCCGGTGACCAGCAGCAATTGAGCAACAACGTCGCCATCGCCACAGGCCACAACGCCCAGGCGAACATCAACGTCACGCAAAGCATCAGCGGCGTTCCCGCCGATCGCTCCCTCAACGCCAACGCGGCGATCAAGGGCACCTCTTTCAGCAACGGCAACGGTGTACTGAGCATCAATCAGTCGGCCGGGGCCCAGAACCAGATGATCAATGCCGTGCGGATCAGCATCAACGCAGGTCCGCAAAGCATCGACGACAGTGTCATGTCGCAACAGAACGTTGCGCTTGCAACAGACTCAGGATTGACCCCTACCACTGGCAGCCGCCAGGTCGTTACCAGCGACCAGGCCTTCACCGGCAGCCGTGGAGTGGTACAGGTCAACCAGAGCGCCGGGGTGGGGAACCGAGTGGCTAACACCCTGAACTTACGACTCAACTGATGGAGCTGGGTCGATAGCTAGACCGTACCAACACTTAACCAACTAATTAGAAGCAAGGAGATACACCATGAAAACTACAATGGCTCTCAAACCACTGGCTTTCGCTCTCGCTGCGCTCATGGCTGTTGCTGCTCAAGCGGGTCAACCTCACCATGGTGGTGGCGGCGGTCCACAACCAGCCCCTACCACGGCTGCCGCGACGACTACAGATGGTCAAAGCAACCACTCCAACGTGGTGATCAACGACAAAACCAAAAACAACGCTTCGGCCAATGACTCCTACAACCACATCAGTGGCGTAGCGAACGGCAACGTGCTGAGCGGTGACAACAACCAAGGCAAAAACGACGTGGCCATCGTTAACGGCGATGCCGACTTCGTGTTCGCCAGCACCGGCACCGCACAATCGAACACCGGCAACTTCGTGCTCAACAGCGGCACCAAAAACAACGCGTCGCTCAACGACAGCGGCAACAACTCTTCGGGCGTCCTCCAGCTGAACGCCGCATCGGGCACTTCCAACCAGGCCAGCAACAGCGTTGCAATCGCCTCGGGTAATGGCGACGGCGGTGCTGCATCCGCAGTCGGCGTTCAGGATGTGTCGGGCAACCTGACCCTCAACCTGAGCAGTGGCCATGGCTGGAGCGCCAAACCAGTGGTCAACAACGCCAGCGTGAACAACTCGCTGAACTACAGCTCTGGGGTGTCGAACTCCAACGTTCTGTCGGGTAGCAACAACCAAGGTCAGAACAACGTAGCAATCACTCGCTTCTGATCCTGAGAGGGCCTTGGCAACAAGGCCCTTTTTTATTCCAGTGTCCAACAGGTCATACGATCATGCGCCTCGTTGCCCTCTTCCTGCTGCTAGCACTCACCGGCCCGACCTGGGCGGGGCAAATGGCCGTGGTCATGCCCGGTGGTGGGTTGATCTACAAAAAGGTCGAGAGCATCCGCGAGCGCAAGTTCGCCAACCTGGTGGAACAGAAAACCGATTTCAGTTGTGGCGCCGCCGCACTGGCTACCATCCTGCGCCAAGCGTATTGGATGGACGTGGATGAAGAGCACGTGATCAAGGGCATGCTGGTCAACGCCGACCAGGACCTGGTGCGTACCCAGGGCTTTTCCATGCTCGACATGAAGCGCTACCTGGAAAGCATCAATATGCGTGCCAAGGGCTACCGGATCACTCCGCAAGTGCTGCTCACCGTGAAAGTGCCTGTGGTCGTGCTGCTGGATATTCGCGGCTACAAGCATTTCGTGGTCATGCAGCGCGCCGATAAGGACTGGGTGTACATCGGCGATCCCGTACTGGGCCACAAGCGCTACGCCACGGACGATTTCGTCAAGGGCTGGAACGGCATCGTATTCGCCGTGCTGGGCGAAGGCTACGACAAGGCCAATGCCCTGCTCGACCCGCCCACGCCACTGACCGCCAAGAACCAGCTGAACGAATTCAGCCCGGTACGCGACAGCGAACTGATGGACTTCGGTTTTATCCAGAGCGACTTCTTCTAGAAGCGCAATAAGGAGCAGGACGCTCCAGGAGCAGACGATGAACACTCTCGGTTGGCTGACGGTCATGTGCCTGGCAGCCTCAGCACCTGTTTATGCTTCGTCGGCGTTCAAGCCGATCGAGCTCAAGGATTCAGAAATGGCCGACCTGCGCGGCCGCTACGTGATGCCCGGGCGAATCGTGAGCTTTGGCATCGTCATGAGCAGTACCTGGACCAACGCCGCCGGTGCCACCGTCACCGGCACCGCCAACATGCAAGTCAACGCCTCCACCATCACCCCACAGTTCTACGTGCAGATCACCGGCAACGATGGCAACGGCGTGATCCAGCAGCCCAACGGCACCGGCACGGTCGTCGGTGGCGCCGGCCTGGGCACCGGCCAGGGCGTTGTGCAGAGCGTACGTGCCGCCGGTGACGGCAACACGGCCACCAACGGCGTCGATATCAACGTCAGCAAGAACGGCTTGGCGCCCGCCAACTTCGTCCAGTCCGGCCAGGCCTTGATGGCCGGCCAGCCGATTACCGGCGGCACCGCAGCGGGCCAGGTCACGGTCACCGCCAAGAATGGCGGGTTGCAAATGGCCCTCCAGGCCAATAACAACCAAGGCAATGTCGTGCAGCAAATTGGCGGCGGCAACGTGCTGCAAGGCACGATCATCCAAGGCAACAGCAACTTCGTGAACAACCTGACCCAGCTCAACGTGGTGCTGGGCAACAACGGCCTGAACAACATCACGCAAAACCTCAATCTGGATCAACTCAAAGGCCTACGCCCTGCCGGTTATTGAACTACGCTGAGCCACGACACTTACGCATTAGAAAGGGACGGCTTACTTCATGCATCGATCTTTATCGTTACGTGCCGTGGTTTGTTTGAGTACGCTCCTGCCTGCAACGATGCTGTATGCAGCGCCGGACGCCGATATTGAATCGCTGAAACAGGAACTGCTGGAGCTCAAGCAACGCTACGAAGTGCAACAAAAGGCATTGGCGGTATTGGAACAAAGGGTGCGACAGGTAGAAGACCAGCCCGCGACGCCTGCGCCCAAGCGCTTGGCCAAGTCGCCCGCCGACTTCAGTAAAAGTACCACCGTGGCCGGTGCGCCCGGCGTCGGTGCCGCGGCGGCATCGGGCGGTGCCGGCGGCGGCAGTTCCTATGGGCAAAGCCTCAAGGACGACTCGGCCCCCGCCCAGAGCGTGAGCAACCTGTACAACGAGGCCAGTGGTTTCTTCGGCAACGGCAAGTTCAGCTTCGAGACCGGCATCACCTATGCCCGCTACGACGCCCGTCAGCTGTCCCTCAACGGCTTCCTGGCGCTGGATTCGATTTTCCTCGGCAACATCAACCTCGACCGGATCAAGTCCGACAGTTGGACCCTGGACCTCACCGGGCGCTACAACCTGGACAATCGCTGGCAATTCGACCTGAACGTGCCGGTGGTGTACCGCGAGTCGACCTACCAGTCCGGCGGCGCCGGCGGCAACTCGAATGCCACCTCGGAAGGAACGGTGACCCGCGACCCGACCATTGGCGACGTCAACTTCGGCATTGCCTACAAATTCCTCGACGAAAGCGCCAGCCTGCCGGATGCGGTGGTGTCGGTGCGCGTCAAGGCGCCTACCGGGCAAGATCCGTATGGCATCAAGCTGATCGAACAACCGGGCAACGACAACCTCGCCGTGCCGGAAAGCCTGCCGACGGGCAACGGTGTGTGGTCGGTGACGCCGGGCATCTCCCTGGTCAAGACCTTCGACCCGGCCGTGCTGTTCGGTTCGTTGTCCTATACCCACAACTTCGAGGACTCGTTCAGCGATATCAGCCCGAACGTCAACCAGAAAATCCCCGGCAAGATCAGCCTGGGTGACAGCTTCCAACTCGGCGTGGGTGTCGCCTTCGCCCTCAACGAAAAGATGAGTATGTCGTTCTCCGTCTCCGACCTGGTGCAACGCAAGAGCAAGGTCAAGCAGAGCGGCCAGGACTGGCAATCGGTGGTCTCCAGCGACGCCAACGCCGGCTACTTCAACGTGGGCATGACGATTGCCGCCTCGGACAACCTGACGATCGTGCCGAACCTGTCGATCGGCATGACGGACGATGCGCCGGACTTTACCTTCAGCCTGAAATTCCCGTACTACTTCTAAGCACACCATCGCCGGCAAGGGATGGAAAACCCACAAGGAAAAGCCCCGCAACGATAAGGGTCGTTGCGGGGCTTTTCGGTTTACCCGCCCTAGCGGATCTGGTGTTTGTGCAGCAACCGGTAGAACGTGGGCCGGGAAACCCCCAGCACGCGGGCCGCGACACTCAGGTTGTCGCTGTGCCGGTTGAGCACATCGCACAGCGCCTGACGCTCGGCGCGGTGCTTATAGTCTTCCAGTGTAGCCATCGGCAACGAAATTGCCTGTTCACCCTGCAATCCCAGATCAACGGCCTCGATCTGCCGCCCTTCCGCCAGCACCAGGCCACGACGCACGCGGTTGGCCAGCTCGCGGACATTGCCCGGCCAAGGGTGCTGCCCCATCGCTACCAGCGCGTCTTCACTGAAGCTGCGCGGGCGACGTCCGGTTTCCTGGCTGTAGAAGCGTGAAAAATGATTGGCCAGCATCGCCACGTCGCCATGCCGTTCACGCAGCGGCGCAGTGACCACTTGCAACACATTCAGCCGGTAATACAAATCTTCGCGGAAGGTGCCCTTCTCGACCGCGGCCTCAAGATCGACGTGCGTGGCGGCCAGCACCCGCACATCCACCGCAATCGGCTGGCTGCCACCGACTCGCTCGATCTGTTTTTCCTGCAGGAAACGCAGCAAATTGGCTTGCAGCTCCATCGGCAGGTCGCCGATTTCATCGAGGAACAAGGTGCCACCGTTGGCCGCCTCGATACGCCCGACCTTGCGTTGGTGGGCGCCGGTGAACGCGCCCTTCTCATGGCCGAACAATTCCGATTGGATCAGGTGTTCCGGGATCGCCCCGCAATTGATCGCGACAAACGGCTTGGCGTGACGCTGCGATTGACGGTGCAGGGTCTTGGCCACCAGCTCCTTGCCGGTGCCGCTGTCCCCACGGATCAGCACGGGAGATTCGGTCGGCGCCAGCTTGGAGAGCAATTTGCGCAACTCGCGGATGGGTCGGCTGTCGCCCAGCAATTCGTGCTCCGGCTCATCCACCTGGGTGTGGCCTTTGCCACGCAGGCGCGCCATGCCGAAGGCGCGGCCCAGGGTCACCTGTACGCGTGCGACATCGAAGGGCAAGGTATGGAAGTCAAAAAACCATTCGCAGACAAAGTCTCCGACATTCTGCAGGCGCAATACGTCCTGGCTGAGCACCGCAATCCACTCGGTGCCGCTGCGGCCGATCAGCTCCTTGACCGCCTCGGGGCGCTCCAGGTGATAGGGCTGCAAACGTAACAGCCCGACGTCACAGGACCGATCGCCGACGGACTCCAAGGCACAGCTGTCGACCTCCCACCCGGCCGTACGCAAGCCGGGCAGTAGCCCGTGACAATCGTCACACGGGTCGACCACAAGCAAACGGCGCTGCACGGGTGTAACAATCATGACTATTCCTTGGCGTCAAAATTGTTAAAGTTATTTTAAAACAACGGTTTGTGACGCTTGGGGCTAACACTAGCAAGGTCTTGACGCGGCGCTTGGACCGTTTTGCTATAAGTCTGGGCAAAAAGCCACTTACCGGTATCTGCCGGCAAAAAGTTGCGCGCCGTGGAAACTTTCATTCAGCTTTCAAAACAGCCGCTTACATGACGTTAATCAGGGAAAGTTAAAAAATCTTGCTCTAGCATGTGACCCGTACCCCGTCATCGTGCATCAGTACAAGTAACCCGCCGTTTGGCTCGCCCAACCAACGGCATTCACTTGAATGGGCAATGAGAGAGAAGACCCACATGAACGCCCCGCTCCGCATCAACGAAGCTCTTTTGATCGCAGACCGTGCTTTCCAGCCCTTTCAGTGCGTGGCCTGGCACGATGGCAACGGCGCCCTCAGCCTGAGCGTCATCGACCGCACCAACACCCGTATTGGCAGCAAACAATTGTCGTCGAGTGCATATACCGACCCGGCGCAATTGGAAAACCTGTTGTTACAGGCCCGCGCCGAACTCGATAAAGACGGCCACCAGTTGCAATCCTGGGCGATGCCGAAGTAAGTCGAGAGTAACTTGCGCTCATTAACGGTGTAACACACCCTTCATGAGCGCAAGTTCAGCCCTTATTGCGCGGCCAGAATAAACCGTTCAATGGCTTCGGCCGCACCGTCGTCAATATTGCTGCCAGTCACCACACTGGCTTGGCGCTTGACGGCTTCTTCTGCCTGGCCCATGGCAATCGACAACCCGGCCACTTGAAACATGGCCGGATCATTGCCGCCATCGCCGATGGCCGCCGTCTGCTCCAGGGGCACACCCAGGTGCGCGGCCAGGGTCTTGAGCGCCTCGCCCTTGTTGGCCAGCATGGCCGTCACGTCGAGGTACACCGGCTGCGACCGTGACACATGGGCCAGCCCTTGCACCTTGGGCTGCAACTGCGCTTCCAGTTCAACCAGCAACTGCGTGTTGTGACTGGCAGCGACAATCTTGTCGACCCGGTCCAGATACGGCTCAAAACTCTCCACCACCACGGGCCCATAGCCCAGGCCGTCAGCTTCGCGCTGCTCCATCGGCCCTGGCGAGTCACGGCGCAGCCAGTCGCCGTCGGCGAACACCCAGACTTCCACGTCCGGCTCGCTCGAAAACAGCGCCAGGGTCACCAGCGCCGCCTCCGCCGGCAGATGGTGGGCCACCAGGATGCTGCCATCCGGGTTGATCAGCGTACCGCCATTGAAGCCCGCCACCGGCACATCGATGCCAAAGGTCTCGATCAATTGCAGCATGGCCTTGGGCGGTCGCCCGCTGGCCAGGCTGAAATGAACGCCGGCGTCCCGCAACGCGCGCACCGCATCGGCGGTGCGCTGGCTCAGGCTGTGGTCGGGGTGCAGCAAAGTGCCGTCGACGTCACTGAGGATAAAACGGATGGGATGAATCGCGGCATCACTCATCCGAGGCTGTGCCAGGCGTGGCCATCACGGGCCAGCAACGCATCGGCGGCTGCCGGGCCGTCTTCGCCTGCCTTGTAGGTCTGGATCCCGTCATCTTCCTTCCACGCATCGAGGAAAGGCTGCACCGCACGCCAGCCGTTCTCGATGTTGTCGGCACGCTGGAACAAGGTCTGGTCACCAGTCATGCAGTCATAGATCAGGGTTTCGTAGCCTGTCGACGGTTGCATCTCGAAGAAGTCCTTGTAGGCAAAACCCAGCTGGATGTTGGCCATGTCCAGGGCCGGCCCAGGCTTTTTCGCCAACAGGTCGAACCACATGCCTTCATTGGGCTGGATCTGGATCTTCAGGTAAGTGGGCTTGAGCTCATCGACCTCGGTGTCACGGAACTGCGCATACGGCGCCGGCTTGAAGCAGATCACGATTTCAGTATCGCGCACGCTCATGCGCTTGCCGGTACGCAGGTAGAACGGCACGCCGACCCAGCGCCAGTTGTCGATCATCACCTTGAGGGCGACGAAAGTCTCGGTGCTGCTGTCAGGGGCAACGTTGGCCTCTTCGCGGTAGCCGGGCAGCGACTTGCCGCCGATTTCGCCGGCGGTGTACTGGCCGCGCACCGAGTTGGCCCGGGCTTCCTCGAGCGACCAGGGACGTACCGCGCCGATCACCTTGGCCTTCTCACCGCGCACCGCATCGGCGCCAAACGCCGCCGGCGGTTCCATGGCGACCATCGCCAGCAACTGGAACAAGTGATTGGGCACCATGTCGCGCAGGGTCCCGGTTTTTTCGAAGAAATTGCCCCGGGTCTCGACGCCGACGGTTTCGGCAGCGGTGATCTGCACGTGGTCGATGTAATGGTTGTTCCAGAACGCTTCGAACAGCACGTTGGAGAAACGGCTGATCAAGATGTTCTGCACCGTCTCCTTGCCCAGGTAATGGTCGATGCGATAGATCTGCTTCTCGCTCATCACCTTGAGCAGGCTGGCGTTCAGCGCTTCGGCGGTGGCGAGGTCGGAGCCGAAGGGCTTTTCGATCACGACGCGGCGAAAGCTGTCTTCGGTTTCGGTCAACAGGCCGGCACTGCCCAGGCGCTGCACCACATCACTGAAGAAGCGCGGTGCGGTGGCCAGGTAGAACACCGCATTGCCGGTGCCACTGTCGGCAATTTTCTTGCCGATGTCGGCGTAGGTGCTGTCGTCGAGAAAATCCCCCTCGACGTAGCTGATGCCCTTGGCCAGTTGCGCCCACAGTTGCGGGTCGAGGGCATTATCGCCATTGCCCTTGACCTTGCTGGCGGCCTCGGTGCGAATGAAATCCTCGAGCTTCTTGGCGAAGTCGGCATCGCTGATGGCGTTGTGATCAACGCCGACGATGCGCAAGCCGTCGCCCAGCAACCCGTCGCGACTGAGGTTGTACAGCGCCGGCATCAGCAGGCGCTTGACCAGGTCGCCATGGGCGCCAAACAGAAACAAAGTGGTGGGTGGAGCGGGTTCGGCCTTGGTTTTTTTGCCGTTGGCGGTCATTTTTTGGAAGTCTCCACGTGACCACCAAAGCCGAAGCGCATGGCAGACAGCATCTTGTCACCGTATGTGCTCTGCTGGCGCGAGCGAAAGCGGGCGAACAGCGAGGTGGACAGTACCGGCACCGGCACCGCTTGTTCCATGGCCGCTTCGATGGTCCAGCGACCTTCACCACTGTCGGCCACGGAGCCGGAGTAGCCGTCGAGTTTCGGGTCGGTTGCCAGGGCATCGGCGGTCAGGTCCAGCAGCCACGACGACACCACGCTGCCACGGCGCCAGACCTCGGCGATATCGGCGACGTTGAGGTCGAAACGCTGGTCTTCCGGCAGGTTTTCCGAGTTCTTGGTCTTGAGAATGTCAAAACCTTCGGCGAACGCCTGCATCATCCCGTACTCGATGCCGTTGTGGATCATCTTGACGAAATGCCCGGAACCCGCAGGGCCGGCATGGATGTAGCCGTGCTCGGCGCGGCTGTCGGCGCTGGCGGAACGGTCCTTTGTCCGCGGGATGTTGCCCAGGCCCGGCGCCAGGCTGGCGAAGATCGGGTCGAGGCGCTGCACGGTCTCGGCGTCGCCGCCAATCATCATGCAATAGCCACGTTCCAGGCCCCAGACGCCGCCGGAGGTGCCGACGTCGACATAGTGCAGGCCCTTTTCCGACAAGGCCTTGGCACGACGCACGTCATCCTTGTAGTTGGTGTTGCCGCCGTCGATGATCACGTCACCGTCTTCCAGCAGCTCGCTCAATTCATTGATGGTGTTTTCGGTAGGGTCGCCTGCCGGCAACATCACCCAGATCGCGCGCGGCTTCTGCAGCCCGGCGACCAAGGCTTTCAAGTCGGCAACGCCGGTGGCGCCCTCCTCGCTCAACCCTTTGACAAATGCTTCGTTACGGTCGTAAACAACGGTGGTATGCCCATTGAGCATCAGGCGCCGTGCAATATTCCCGCCCATGCGGCCTAGTCCGATAATCCCCAGTTGCATGTGCTGATGCTCCTAACTGCTAAATAAATGTGTGACATAGTTTATAGCGCAATGAGGCTAATGAGGGTTAGTCCAGAGCGGATCCGTGTAGTTTCATGACAAAAAGTTGCCATCACTTCAGCATCACGACACAAAAAGTCACACGACCGCCAAAAATAAAAAAGTTCCATTGCCCGCAAAAAGAATTCAGAATTGTCCCGACTGCTGCCGAGAACCTCGACTCAAGCGTTCTGGCACACCGCGACACACCGGCTATTTGCGAGGTAAGCAATGAGCACTGCACAGATGACCCGTCCTCCACAGACCCTCTACGTCTCTATCCGTCGCGACGAGCTGCGCCAGTTGAAAGACGAACGCGAGCTGCTGCAGCAGGAAGTCATGCGCCTGCGTGCGCACATCATTCAAGCTCAGCTGGATCAGCCTGCTGGCGCACAGCCTGCGCTCTGCTAAGCCCGGTCATCGCTTTGTAAGATAACCGCTACAAAAATCTCACAAAGTTTTCACACGCCGCTCCCGATACTCCCGCCCGAACGGCCACCCCATTCCAGGGTGGCCTCTGTTGCGCGCAGCCCTGCGCGTCGACTGCAGCATTATCGGGTTGGAGCGCTGGATGGCTATGTTCAAACGCAGCACTAAGTCTGCGAAAGGCTTTGATTGGGCCGGCCTTGCCTGGCTTTTCGTGTTTTTCTGGTACTTCTCGGGTATTACCCAACTGCTGATCCAACTCAGCGGCACCTCCGGCTTCAGCGGCTTTCGCCAAGCCTTCTTCATGAGCGCGATCTGGCTCGCCCCCCTGCTGATTTTCCCGCGCCGTACTCGCTCGCTTGCTGCCCTCATCGGTGTGGTGCTGTGGGCCTGCTCCATGGCCAGCCTGGGCTATTTCTTTATCTACCAGCAGGAATTTTCCCAAAGCGTCATCTTCATCATGTTCGAGTCGAACATCTCTGAAGCCGGCGAGTACGCCACCCAGTATTTCGCCTGGTGGATTGTGCTGGCGTTCATTGCCCATACCGCCGTGGCGGTTTTCCTCTGGACCCGCCTGCGCCCGGTGTACCTGCCGCGCGGCCAGGCGCTGCTCGCGGCGACGGCGATCCTGGTGGGCATCGTCGGTTACCCGCTGGTCAAGCAGATCGCCCGCAGCGACACCCTGGACGACGCCATCGACCGCTTCGAATCGCGCATCGAACCCGCCGTGCCGTGGCAGATGATCGTGGCCTACCGCCGCTACACCGAGCAACTGGACAACATGCAGGGCATGCTCGACAGCGCGAGCCAGATCCCGCCACTGACCAACCTCAAGGACACCATGGCCGGCCAGCCCTCGACCCTGGTGCTGGTGATCGGCGAGTCCACCAACCGCCAGCGCATGAGCCTCTACGGCTACCCGCGCAACACCACCCCGGAGCTGGACAAGCTGCGCGATCAACTGGCGGTGTTCAACAACGTCATCACCCCGCGCCCCTACACCATCGAGGCGCTGCAACAGGTGCTGACATTTGCCGACGAGGAAAACCCGGACCTGTACCTCAAGACCCCGTCGATCGTCAGCGTGATGAAACAGGCCGGCTACAAGACCTACTGGATCACCAACCAGCAGACCATGACCAAGCGCAACACCATGCTCACGACCTTTTCCGAGCAGGCCGACGAGCAGGTGTACCTGAACAACAACCGCAACCAGAACGCCCGCCAATATGACGGCGACGTGCTCGCGCCGTTCTCCAAGGCCCTGGCCGACCCGGCCGAACGCAAGTTCATCGTGGTGCACTTGCTCGGCACCCACATGAGCTACCAGTACCGCTACCCGCCGACGTTCGACAAATTCACCGATCGCCAGGGCGTACCGGCCGGCATCAGCGACGATCAACTGCCGACCTACAATAGCTACGACAACGCGGTGCTGTACAACGACTTCGTGGTGTCGAGCCTGATCAAGGACTACGCCAAGACCGATCCCAATGGCTTTTTGCTGTACCTGTCGGACCACGGCGAAGATGTCTTCGATTCGGCTGGCCACGACACCCTGGGGCGTAACGAAGGCAAGCCGACGGCGCCGATGTACACCATTCCGTTCATGGCCTACGCCTCGCCAAAATGGCGTGAGAGCCACGACTGGAGCTTCGCAGGCGACTTGCAGCGCCCTTACAGCAGCTCGCAGTTGATCCACACCTGGGCCGACCTGGCCGGGCTGAGCTTCAAGGAACTGGACCGCAGCAAAAGCCTGGTCAGCGACAGCTTCAAGCCACGCCCGTTGATGATTGGCAACCCGTACCTGCGCCAGCAAAAGCCGCTGATCGACTTCAGCCTGATCAAGCCGAAAAAGGTCAATCCCACGGATGTGGTCCTGCAGGAATCCTCAGGCTTGTAACAGAAAGATAACAATCATTCTCGTTTAAGCCTAAAGTTCACCGCCTCCTTTCGTCTTTGAGCCAAGGCCTTCCCTTTCCGGGGTGGCCGCAAAGACGACAAGGAGTCTGCCGCGATGATCGCGCCTTTTACCCGTTTCCATGACCTTCACGCTCGGCCTGTTCAGCGTGGCTATGAGCCCGGACCTGTGGGCTGAAACCGACCCCGAGCCAAACAAGACCCTCGAACTGGGCGCAACCAGCATCACCGCTGAAGGCCTGGGCGCCACCACCGAGCACACCGGCGCCTACACCACCGGCTCGATGAGCACCGCCACCCGCCTGAACCTCTCCGTCAAGGAAACCCCGCAGTCGATCTCGGTGATCACCCGCCAGCAGATGGACGACTTCAACCTCAACACCTTGACCGAAGTACTGCGCCAGACCACCGGGGTCAACGTGCAGCACAATGACTCCGACCGAGTGTCGTATACCTCCCGCGGCTATAGCATCACCAATTTCCAGATCGACGGGATGCTCAATACGTTCGGCTACATGAAGACCGACGGCGACACCATCATCTACGACCACATTGAAGTGGTGCGCGGCGCCACAGGTTTGACCACCGGCGCCGGCGACCCTTCCGCCACCGTCAATATGGTGCGCAAACGCCCTACCGCCCACTGGCAGGCGAAAACCGGGATCAGCGGCGGCAGCCATGACAACTACTACAGCTACGTGGATGTGGGCGGCCCGCTGGCATTCGACGGCAAGCTGCGCGGGCGCAGCGTGCTGGCCTATCGCGACAGTCAATCGTTCCGTGACCATTACGCGCTGCAGCGCGCGGTCGGTTACGGGATTCTCGAAGGCGACCTGTCGGAAGATACCGTGCTCGCCGTAGGCTTCGATTACCAAGACAAGGAAGTCCAAGGCACCTCATGGGGCACCGTGCCGTACTGGAACAGCCAGGGCGGCAAGGCCAAGCTGCCGCGCTCGACCAACATGGCGGCGCACTGGAGCTCCTGGCCGCTGACCGACAAGACCGCCTTCGCCACGCTCGACCATCGCCTGGGCGGCGACTGGCACGTGAAGGCCGCCTACACCCATCGCCAGAGCGACACGGACGGCAAGGTGTACTACGGTGGCGCGGGCTTCCCCAACGACGATCGCAGCGGGATGCAGGCGTGGGCGAGCCACATGCGCGGCACCTCGAAGATGGAGGCGATCGACCTCAACCTGGCCGGCAGCTATGCGCTGCTCGGCCGCGAACACGCGCTGATGATGGGCTATGGCGAGGCGGCGCAGCGCGATGCCTCGCCCTTCATACGCAGGGGTACCACGCCTGACGGCTACAACACGATTGATGACTGGAAATACATGGGCGGGATCGGCAAGTTCCCCGACACCGTCACCGACCTCAAGGGCGAACACGGCAGCAAGGAACAGAAGGCCGGCTACCTGGCCACGCGCCTGAGCCTGACCGACCGCCTGCATGCAGTACTGGGCAGTCGCTATGGCAGCTGGCAGCAGAAAAGCGCCACGCCTGAGTACGACGCCAATGACCAGCTGACCGTAGCCGGCAAGACCTCCCAGACTCACAATGATATGTGGACGCCCTACGCCGGGCTGCTCTATGACATAACGCCGGTGTACACCGTGTACGCCAGCTACACCGATATCTTCAAGCCGCAAGGCCTGCGCGATGCCAACAAGAAGTACCTGGAACCGGTGGTGGGCAGCAACTATGAGGTCGGCCTCAAGGGCAGCCTGCTGCAAGAGCGCCTGAACGTGGCGGCGGCCTATTTCTGGAGCACCCAGGACAACGTCGCCGAGCGGGACTACTCCGTCGCGCCGAACCCGGTCACCGGCGAGGAGTTCTACAAGTCGGGCGGCAAAGGCAACAAGGTCAACGGCTTTGAGCTGGAGGTCGCCGGCGAAGTCATGCCCGATTGGAACCTGACGGCAGGCTACACCTATACCCACTCGGTGAACGGCACGGACAAGCGCAACAACACCGGCCAGCCCTTGAACCTGCTGAAGGTGTCCAGCGCCTACCGGCTACCGGGCGCGTGGCGCAAGCTGACGGTGGGCGGCGGCGTGAACTGGCAGAGTGAGATTTATGATTTCAGCAACCGGCCAACCGGCGAGCGCGATGGCCGAGGTAACTTGATCACCACCCGGGCGAAAATCACGCAACAGGCCTACACCGTGATCAACCTGATGTCGCGTTATCAATTCGACGACCATGTTTCGGCGTCGCTTAATATCAACAACGTATTTGATAAAAAATATTACGAAAGAGTCGGCTTTTATAATGGCGTTTACTGGGGCGACCCGCGCGCCGTCACCCTCGCGCTGGATTGCCGGCTTTAACCGTGGAATCCAACATTAACGAAATCGTTAACTTTGCATCAGCGTCACGTTAACTCCCACTTAATAAGATCGCTGCATAGTCGCTCCATGAATCTGATCAAGGAGCGACCGGATGCCGATCACTCTTAACGGGAACACTGCCATGAAACTCTCCACCCTGATACTCGCCAGCCTGATGACCCTGACCTCCGCCGCGGCCTTTGCCGAAGGCGGCTCGGAGCGCTCGAAGGAGTTTTACAACAACTTCACCTTCATGCAGCAAAAGACCCACGGCACCACCGAACAAACCGCCTCTGCCGACGGCAAGGACTTCAAGAAAGTAACGGCAGAACAATCCACCGACGAGAAACAACCGAACAGCTGATTCAACCGTACTCTCCTTTGTCATTCCGCTCCTGTGACCAAGGCTAACTTGGCGCCATTTAATGGCGCCTTTTTTTTGCCTGTTGGTTATTACAGCGCCTTGCTCCAGAACAACATGCGGCCATACGCCGGATCAAACTTCGAATCATCAAAGCCAAACTTGCGGTACGCCGACTGAGCCACCGCATTGCCCTCAAGCACCTCCAGGGTGATCTTGCAGCAGCCCCGCTGGCGGGCAATTTCCTCGACCTTCTGCAGCATTTTCTGACTCAGCCCCAGGCCACGAAACGCGCTCATCACCGCCACATCATGGACGTTGACCAGCGGGCGGCAGGCGAACGTGGAAAACCCTTCAAAGCAATTCACCAGGCCCGCGGGCTCACCGCCGACAAACGCCAGCACACTGAACGCATGGGGACGCTTGGCCAGTTCAGCCGGCAGCTGCTCCAACAGGTCGGCGGACAGGCTATGGCCGCCGCCCATTGGGTCTTCGGCGTAATGGTTGAGCACACGGCCAATGGCGTCGGCGTGCACGGGGTTGGTGTAGCTGGCTTGCAGCACCAGGATATCCGGGGTTTCCATTGCCTTCCTCGATCGCGACTACAAGGGAATCGTCTCCCTTTGGAGGTCACGATTGTAAGCGTGGCGTCGGCTCCAGATGAAGGAGATTAACTACAAATCTGCGCCTGAAAGTGCGAAGACTCTGCGATTAAAAAAGCCCAATCCGTCAGTTGCGCGAGATTTTCGTACAGGCGTTAGCCAAAGCGCTGCAGCTGCATTTCCTGCAACCGGCTCAGGGTACGACGGAAGGGAAACGCCAGGTAGCCTTCGGTGTACAGGCTTTCCAGCGGCACTCGGGCCTCAATGAACAACGGCACCTTGCGGTCGTAACACTCGTCGACCAAGGCGATGAAGCGGCGCACGCTGTCATCGTGCACCGACAACTGCGGCAACTCACGATCACCGGCGACCACGCGCTCGGCGCCATCTTCGGTGCCACGGGCAATGCGCCCCGGACGCGTCTGCGCGCTCAGGTTGGGCACCTCGCCCAGCAGGATCACCTTGAAGCGATCGCAGAGCAGCATGAAGTCCATCGCCGCCAGGGGCTGCTCGCACAGGTCGGCATAGCGACACCAGAGCACACGGTCACTGAACTGCACCGTCGCGATGCTGCGGTGGCCGACAGACACTGGCCCGCTGTGCACCGCCTGCCCTGCGGCCAGTTGGTTGAATACGCCGGCCAATGCATCGGGCTGATTCACCCAGTAGCGCTGCAGGCCAACCCCTGGGTGCAGGCGATGATCCTCGGCGCCCGCCACCGCGACCACCTGCAGGTGCTGCTTGAGTGCCGCGATACCCGGCAGGAATCGGTCCCGGTTGAAGCCGTCGGCGTACAACTGGTCGGGCGGCTGGTTGGAGGTGCAGACCATCACCACGCCCTCCTCGAACATCACCTGGAACAGGCGGCCGAGAATGATGGCATCACCGATGTCATTGACGAACAACTCGTCGAAGCACAACACCCGCACGTCCCGGCTCAGTTCGCGTGCCAGCGCCTGCAGCGGATCGTGGGTGCCGGTGAGCTGGAACAGGCGCTGGTGCACCCAGCCCATGAAATGATGAAAGTGCTGACGCCGCGCCGGCACCCGCAACGTTTGGTAGAACTGGTCCATCAACCAGGTCTTGCCACGGCCCACCGGCCCCCACAGGTAAACCCCCTGGACCGGCGCGCGGCCTTGATGCAGCGCCGTATGGCAGGCTTGCAGGGCGTCCACCGCACGGCGCTGGGCAGCGTCGACGACGAAACCCTGCTGGGTGATGGCGTGTTGGTAGGCAGTCAGCAGCGAGTCGAAAGTCATGCCCGCCAGTATGACTTACAGCGAGATATCCAGCCGCAAAATCTTGCCCTGCTCATTCAGGCGAAAGGTGTAGCGCAGCTCCAACGGGCTGCCGGGGAAATTGCCCGAGACCACATTGCTGACCAGTACTTTGCCGGTGCGATGCTGCACCTTGAGCACTTCGACCCGCGGCTGGTAGCGCCGCCCGGTGTCCTCCATCCAGCGTGCAATGGCAGCGCTGCCGACTTGGTGCTGGCCTTCGTCGAAGACATTCGCGTCGTCGGCAAAACACTGGGTGATGGCTGCGGTGTCGCGGGAATTGGTCGCCGCGATATAGGCCGCGATGGCCGGGGCCAATTCAGGCATGGACATGGCAAAGCTCCTTTTTGAGTGGTTGTAGGGCCATGCTAAGCCAGGGTTGTGTCAGTTTTTGTCAGGAGTGAACGGACCTTTTTCATGCGACTCCATCAGCTTGCGCCAAGCCCGCAGCCAGTCACTGCGTCGCCCCGGATAGCGCCCGCCGCTCTCGCGAGCGCTGGCCACGCGATCGGTGCGAAAGGTCCGATAGGCGCCACGCAATTCACACCAGGCCACGATCACCCGCACCTCATTGAGAAAGCCCAGGGCCAGCGGCCAGATCAGGCGCTCGCTGTGGGTCTGGCTGGCATCGGCGTAATCGATCTGCAGCTTGGCCTGGTGGCTGATGGCCTCGCGAAACACATCCAGCGGCACGCGGTTCTCCGGGTAACCGAATCCGGGTGGCCCCGGCAGTAAAGTGGGGTTGCGCAGCGCCTCCTGGGCGGCCGGGTCGAGCACGTCGGCGATTTTCGCCAGGGCATTGGCGGCGGCGCGGCTGAGCACATCGTCGCCACGCTGGTCCACATACCGCAGGCCCAGCACGATGGCCTCGGTTTCCTCGGCGTTGAGCATCAACGGTGGCAGGAACAACCCGCTGCGCAGCACGTAGCCGACCCCCGCCTCGCCGAAAATCGGCGCGCCCAGCGCGGTCAATTCGGCAATATCGCGATACAGCGTGCGCTCGGACACCTCCAACTGCGCCGCCAGCACAGCAGCGGTTACCGGGCGCTTCTTGCCCCGCAGGGCCTGCAACAAGGTCAGTAGACGAGTGGTGCGCGACACGTTGATCCCACCGAACAAACAAAAGTGCCGCAGCTTACCAGAGCCCCCTGTCAGGAAATGTCAGCAGTAAAAAGCCTCTTGACCGTATAAATTATCCCGATCATATTAAATACATGTTTCCAAACATGTAAGACACATCACTGCCTCTGGAGTCCTTGTATGCGCAATAAAGTCTTTGGCCGCCGTAGCGGTCTGCAGGTATCTGAACTGGCCCTGGGCACCGGTAATTTCGGCACGGGCTGGGGCCATGGCGCCGAGCGCGATGAAGCCAAGGCGATCTTCGATGGCTACCTTGAAGCCGGTGGCAACTTCCTCGATACCGCCAACGGCTACCAGTTCGGCCAGGCCGAAAAGCTGCTGGGGGAATTCATCGCCAGCGAGCGCGACAACCTGGTGGTGGCCACCAAGTACACCCTGCGCACCCAACCGTCCGATGAGGGCACGATCCGGCTCGGCAACAACCGCAAGAACCTGGTGCGCGCGGTCGAAGAAAGCCTCAAGCGCTTGAACACCGACCACATCGACCTGCTCTGGGCGCACATGAGCGACAACGTCACGCCCATGGAAGAGATCCTGCGCGGCTTCGACGACCTGGTGCGCGCCGGCAAGATCCACTATGCCGGCCTGTCCAACTTCCCGGCCTGGCGCATTGCCCGCGCCGACCTGCTGGCCGAAGTGCGCAACTTTGCGCCGATCATCGGCATCCAGGTGGAATACAGCCTGGTCGAGCGCACCGCCGACCGCGAGCTGCTGCCGATGGCCGAGGCGCTGGGCCTGGGTGCCACATTGTGGTCGCCGTTGGGCGGAGGCTTCCTGACCGGCAAGTACCGAGAAAGCCAAGGCGACACCCGCGCCAGCAAAATGGGGATTCTGGTCCACGCAGAAAAAAGCGCGCGCGAAACCGCCGTGCTCGACACCCTGCTGGCCGTCGCCGCTGAACTCGACGCCACCCCGACCCACGTCGCCATCGCCTGGCTGCGCGAAAAGGCGCGACGCTCGACCACGGCATTGATCCCGATCCTCGGCTCGCGCACGCGCGCGCAACTGGACGCCACCCTGGGCGCACTGAGCGTGCACCTTTCGGCCGAACAGGTCACCCGCCTGGACATCGCCAGCGCCATCCCGCTGGGCGTGCCGCACGGCATCATTGCCGAGCGTTTCCCTGTCGATATCGGCGCGGATACACCTCGACCACCGGTAATTTGAAGCAAAAAAAAACGGCCTATACAGGCCGTTTTTTTTATTCAGGCGATTCAGGCAAGGCTCTTGCTGACCACCTCGAACACATCACTCGACAACTCACCCGAGCCACGAATGCGCTCCAGCTCCGCCTTCATCAGCGCCTGGCGCGCGCTGTCGTATTTACGCCAGCGCGTCAGTGGCGCCAGCTGGCGCGAAGCGATTTGTGGGTTGAAGCCGTTCAGTTGGATAACCAGGTCCGCCAGGAAGCGATAACCCGAACCGTCCGCCGCGTGGAAGTTGATCAGGTTCTGCCCGGCAAAAGCGCCGATCAGCGCGCGCACCTTGTTCGGGTTCTTGAGGTTGAACGCCGGGTGCTCCATCAACGCCTTGACCCGTGCCAGCCCGCCCGGCAACGTGCTGCCGGCCTGTACGCTGAACCACTGGTCCATGACCAATGGGTTGCCCTTGAAGTTCTCCGCGAACACCGCCAGCGCCTGGGCTTTTTCCGCTTCGAACGGCGAGTTCACCAGCACTGCCAGTGCGGTGAGGCGTTCGGTCATGTTGTCGCTGGTGTCGAACTGATCCAGCGTCGCCGCCAGGACTTCTGGCTTGCCGCTGAGCATCAGGTACGACAACGCGATGTTCTGCAGGGCACGACGGGCGAAGTGCTCGGCGGCCGCGACATACGGCGTCTGCTTGGATAGCTCGCGATTGGCCTGGTAACGCAGCCACAACCCTTCGAACAGATGGTCGGCCAGTTGCTTGCGGGCAAATTCGCGCGCGGCGTGGATCGCATCGACATCCGCCACCTCGCTGATTTCCGTCAGGTAGGCCTCACTCGGCAGCGAGAGCATCTCGGCGACCATGGCCTGGTCCAGGGATTCATCGCTCAAGACAGTGCGCAACGCGTCGATCAGGCGTTGGTCCAGCTTCAGCGGCTGGCCCGCCTGGTGCTGGCCGATCAGTTCCTGCAGCACCTGCACCGACAGTTGCTGGCCGGCATCCCAGCGGTTGAAGCCGTCGCTGTCGTGCTGCATCAGGAACATCAGCTGGTCGCGATTGTACGGGAAGCTCAGCTTCACCGGCGCCGAGAAGCCACGCAACAGCGAAGGCAACGGCTGTTCGGCGATATCGACGAAGGTGAATGTCTGCTCGGCTTCGGTCACCGAGATCACGCGGGACGTGGCGCCAGCCGTCGCTTCACCGGCCAGGCGCAAGGCGATACCGGCACCCTTGGCGTCCAGCAGGCCCAGCTCCACCGGAATCACAAACGGCAGCTTCTCGACCTTGTCCGGGGTTTGCGGGCAGCTCTGGCGGAACGTCAGGCTGTAGGTCCTGGCCGCGGCGTCGTAGGACTCGCTCACCGCCAGGCGTGGCGTGCCTGCCTGGCTGTACCAGCGCTTGAACTGGCTGAGGTCCGCGCCGTTGGCGTCTTCCATGGCCTTGATGAAGTCGTCGCAGGTCACGGCCTGGCCGTCATGGCGTTCGAAATAGAGGTCGCTGCCTTTGCGGAAGCCTTCCGCGCCGAGCAAGGTGTGGATCATGCCGACCACTTCCGAGCCCTTTTCGTACACGGTCAAGGTGTAGAAGTTGGAGATCTCGATAAAGCTGTCCGGGCGTACCGCGTGGGCCATGGGGCCGGCGTCTTCGGCGAACTGGTGGGTCCGCAGGTACGCCACGTCCTGGATGCGCTTGACCGTGGCCGAGTTCATGTCGGCCGAGAAACCCGAGTCACGGAACACGGTGAAGCCTTCCTTGAGCGACAGCTGGAACCAGTCACGGCAGGTCACGCGGTTGCCCGACCAGTTGTGGAAGTATTCGTGGGCGACGATCGCCTCGACCCGCTGGTGCGCGGCGTCGGTGGCGGTTTCGGCGCGGGCCAGCACGGCACTGGAGTTGAAGATGTTGAGGCCCTTGTTCTCCATGGCCCCCATGTTGAAATCGTTCACGGCGACGATCATGAAGATATCGAGGTCGTACTCACGGCCGTAGGTTTCTTCGTCCCAGCGCATGGATTTTTTCAGGCTGGTCATGGCGTGCTGGCACTTGTCGATATTTTCCGGCTCGACATAGATGCGCAGCGCCACTTCACGCTGGGTCATGGTGGTGAAGCTGTCTTCGACGCACCACAGGTCACCGGCCACCAGGGCGAACAGGTACGCCGGCTTCTTGAACGGGTCTTCCCAGGTCGCCCAGTGACGACCGTCCTCACCAGGGCCGCTGGCAATCGGGTTGCCGTTGGACAGCAGGATCGGATAGCGATGTTGCTCGGCGATCACCGTGGTGGTGAAGGTGCTCATCACGTCCGGGCGGTCGAGGTAGTAGGTGATCTTGCGGAAGCCTTCGGCCTCGCACTGGGTGCAGAACATGCTGCCGGATTTGTACAGGCCTTCCAGCGCGGTGTTGGTTTCCGGGTGGATGCGCACGCTGGTGTCGACGGTGAAGGTTTCGCGGGTCGGGTGCAGCGTGAGGTGGCTGTCGGTCAGTTGGTAATCAGCGGCCGTCAGTTCCTGGTCGCCGAGGTTGACGGTCAGCAACTCCAGTTGCTGGCCATCGAGCACCAGCGGCGGCAAGCCGGCGCCACGCGCAGGGTTGCGGCGCATCACCAGCTGCGCGTGGACCAGGCTGTGGTCCTCGAACAACTCGAAGGTCAGGTGCGTCTCTTCGATCAGGTAGTCCGGCGCCTGATAGTCCTTCAGGTAAATCATCTTCGGTTGTTCGGTGCGCATGGATGGCATCCTTCTACTGATGCACGGCGAGCTGGTAGGCCGTGTACTTACGAATATTGATAACGCCGGTGTCGAAGATCAGGTATTGGCCCTTGATCCCCAGCAGCGTGCCTTCGGCAATCGGGTTCTTGTCCAGGTTGAAGCTGACAATCTTGGTCGGATACTGCTCGACCGGGTAGCGGATTTCGATCGGCTCGATGTCGGCAATCGTTTGGATGGCCTGTAGGCCAAAGCGTTCCTGCAACGTCACCAGGCCTTCGGCGCAGGCTGCGAACAGCTCATCGCGCACGTGCTTGAGGTCCACCGACTGCGCATCGCCCTTGAGCAGCGCTCGCCAGTTGGTTTTGTCGGCCACTTGGCTGCGGAACAGGTCCTCGACAAAGCCGGACTGCTGGCGAGTGGCAACGCGCATGATCGGCAGCGCCTGGCTCGCGCCCTGGTCCAGCCAGCGGGTAGGCAATTGGGTGGCGCGAGTGATGCCGACCTTGATCCCCGACGAGTTGGCCAGGTACACCACGTGGTCGGTCATGCAGAACTGCTCGCCCCAGCTCGGATCGCGGCAGGTGCCAGCGTCGTAATGGCAACGCTCGGGGCTCATGATGCACAGGTCACACTGGGCCAGCTTGGTCATGCACGGGTAGCAATACCCCTGGCTGAAGCTGGTCTTGGTCTTGCGGCCGCAATGGCTGCAATGGATGGCACCGAGGTATTCCAGGCGCACGTGAGTACCGATCAGCGGGTTGACCGGCACCTCGACATCGCCCAGGCGAAACGCGTATTGAACGGTCGGCTCACCGAGTTGCGCCGACATCTTGCTGACTGCACCGCGACCAATTTCAATCAATGGATCGCATCCGACTTGAACAGGATGTTCGGCACCGGTGCCGACTTGGAGGCGCACTCCTGCGGGCCCATGTAGCCGGTGCGCTGGTCTTCCGGCAGGTTCTGGATTTCCCAGGCGATCACCGCCTGCAGGGACAGCTCGCGCTGCTCGGCGGTGAGCTTGCGGCCATCGGACCACTTGCCGATTTCCACCGCGAGCTTGAGGCTCTCGTAGATATCGGGGGTGATGTTTTCGATCATTTCAGCAAAAGAGGACATAAGGCTCTTCCTTATCAAAGAGAGGATTTGCGACGGTTGTACAACCCGCCGAGCAAACCGGTAAGGCAACCGATGACCAGGCCGCCGACATGGGCAGCGTTGGCGATTTCGCCGAAGCCGATCATCGAGACCAACCCCGACAGGCACAGCACCAGCCATACCAGCATCATCACCAGCACCCCACGGGGCAAGCGATAGGCCGGATTGGGCGACAATAATTGAAAGATCCAGCAATGCCCGAGCAAGCCATACAACACGCCGGACAACCCACCAAACAGGCCGGGGCCACCGTAGGCGTATTGAGCGTAGTTGGAGACCAGACTGAACAACAGGGTCAAGCCGAGCAGGTTGATGCTGCCCTGGCGCACTTCGATGCGCCGGCCCAGCTCCCAGTACCACATGCCATTCATGGCCAGGTGCAGGATGCCGAAGTGGATCAGCATCGGCGTGACCAACCGCCACCATTGCCCTGAAGCCAACATGTCGGCGAACGGGGTGAACTGGATGTACTCGCCCATCACCCGAAACGGCAGGAACGTCAGCCAGCTCATGGCTTGCAGGTTCTCACCCAGCAAGGTCACCGCGCCCACGATGATGCTCGCCAACAGCACCAGCGCCGTTACCGGGCTGTGGCGCACTTGCTGGATAAAACCGGGGCGCGAAACCGGCGCCTGCTCGGGAATATCCAGTTGCTGGTCGGGATCGCCGGCGGGAAAGCGTTGGTACAACACACGCACGTCTTCACTGATGGTTTCCGGAACCCACAACACTTGCTCACCCGCCTCTTCGCTGACGCGATGGGGCACTTGCATGCGTTGCAGCAATTTGACGAAACCACCCAGGTCGACGCTCAGGGGCAGGCGCAATACAGCCACGGTACTCATTTAATGACCTCAGGTCGCTCAACGTCGACCCAGACGAATTTACGCGGATCCAGTTGGGTTTCCTGGTCCAGGCGGTACGCCACCAACTTGCCGTACAGCACGGCGCTGTAGTCCAGGCAGGCCAGGTTCGGGCGGATCGGCGCCGGTTTGCCGCTGCGCCAGTAATGGCCGACGAACAGCAGGGGCTCGTCGACGCCATAGCGCAGCAGGGAATTTTTTTGCGTGGACGACAACGGGGTGCGCGCCACCGGCTCCGGCAAGGCGTCGGGCTGGAACACGATGTCGCCGTAGGTTTTCGGGTCGTCTTCCCAGAACTTGGTGCGAAAGAACGAACGCGTCAGCCCATCGCCGCCGGTCAGCGTGAGGCCATCGGGCAGGCGCATGTCGGTGCCGCGCAACAGGCGGTCGAAGGCATTGCAGGCAAAACTGCCGGGCACGGCGGCGGCCTGCAGGAAGTGCGGGTCGATGCAGCCGTCCGCGAAGGTCGCGCGCAGCGGTTGGATAAAGCCGTCATCCCAGCACGCATGCACCACGCGAAAACGCCCGGCATCGACAAACAGCGGCATGTCGTAGAACCAGCCGAGGAAGTCGTGCCAGTCGCCCGGGTGTTGCTCGAACTGGGTCAGGGTTTCCTGGATCAACCGCGCATGCCGCGGGTTGTGCTCGCGCACGAACTGCTTGCCACTGCCCGGCGGCGCCGGTGTGGTCCATCCCAGGGCATTGAACTCGTGGTTGCCCATGATGCACAGCGCCTGACCGGCCTCGGTCATGTCATGGACGATATGCAGCGCCTCGCGAATGCGCGGGCCACGGTCGATGATATCGCCGAGGAACACCGCCATGCGCGACGGGTGGCGCCAGGTACCCCCTTGCTTGTGGTAGCCCAACCGGTCGAGCAGGTGCTCAAGGGTGTGGGCGCAACCGTGCACGTCACCAATCAGGTCGTAGCTGCGCGCGGGATCGAGCATCAGTCGCCTCCACCCCCCAAGCGGCTGCCCCAGCCCAACTTGGTGCGGCACACTTCGTAGTAGTTGTGGTCCAGCGGATGGATCAAGCGCAACTTCTGCGCCTTCTTGCTCACGGTGATGGTGTCACCGGGGGCGCAAGTAAAATGGTTCTGCCCGTCGCAGGAGACTTGCGGGTATATCTGCATGTCTTTGGACACCACGATTTTCAGCTCACTGTTGCCATCGACCACGATTGGCCGGCTGGACAACATATGGGGGTACATCGGCACGATCACAATGGCATCCAGCTTGGGATGCATGATCGGGCCACCGGCCGACAGCGCGTAGGCCGTGGACCCGGTCGGCGTGGCGACGATCAGGCCGTCGGCCTTCTGGCTGCACACGAACTGGCCGTCGATATACAGCTCGAACTCGATCATCCGCGTGGATTTGCCGGGGTGCAGCACCACATCATTGAGCGCATCGCCCTGGCCGATGGCCTCGCCGTGGCGACGTACTTCGGCTTGCAGCAGGAAGCGGTTTTCCACCAGGTAATGGCCGTCGAGGACCTTGGCCACTTCGACTTCCAGCTCATCGGGACGGATATCGGTGAGGAACCCCAGGCTGCCACGGTTGATCCCCAGTACCGGCACGTTATGCCGCGCCAGGGCCCGGGCGGCGCCGAGCAGGCTGCCGTCGCCGCCGACCACGATGACCATGTCGCACACTTCGCCGAGCATCTTGCGGGAGGAAGTCTGCAGGCCGTGGCCGGGGAGAATCTCGGCAATGGTGTCTTCGAGGATCACATGCAGGTGGCGTTCCAGCAGGAATTTTTTCAGCCGGCGGACGGTGTCCAACACCTGGGTACTGCCCAGGCGACCGATAATGCCGATATTGCGAAATTGCTCCATGGGGCTCCTGCGGGATTTGGGGTGTGGCAAAAAAGAAACGATTATGGGCGAAAGGCCGCCTGAGGCAAAATCCTTTGTCGCCGTGAAGCCTTGATGACAACGGTTCTCAGCCACCTGCGCGGCGGTTAAAAGGCTATGCTCGGACTCATGACTGTGTTCCCGGATTTGCAAAACCTGCCCCGCCAACTGCGCCACCCCGAGGTGCGCGACCTGGCGTGGGTGATGCTCGCCCCGCCGATGCTGGCGCAGACGCCGTGGCCGCAGCGCCACCCGCTGGCCGGCAGCGACTGGGTGCAAGCGCCCGAGCGGCTTGAACACTGGCTACGCACACTCGACCGCGACAGCAGCGCCTTGCAGCACTGGCTGAGCCTGTCGCGCACGCGCCGCCTGGGCCTCTACTACGAACGCCTGTGGCAGTTCGCCGTGCAGCATGCGCCGGGCGTCGAGCTGCTGGCCGCCAACCTGCCGATCCGACGCGCCGGGCACACCTTGGGCGAACTCGACATGCTGCTGCGCGACCGTGAGGGCGTGCACCACCTGGAACTGGCGATCAAGCTCTATCTCGGCCCCCAGCACGGCAACGGCGAGGACACTGCGCAGTGGCTCGGCCCGGGCTGCCATGACCGGTTGGATCGCAAGCTGGCGCACCTGGCCCAGCATCAACTGCCGATTTCGGCGCGGCCGGAAAGCCGTGACGCGCTGGGCGCCTTGGATATCCAGCAGTTCGACGCGCATTTGTGGCTCGGGGGGTATTTGCTCTATCCCTGGCCGGGCCAGGCGGAGCCGCCCCGAGGGGCCCATCCGCAGCATTTGCGCGGGCGCTGGTTGCATCAGCGTGACTGGCAGGAGTTTGTCCGCACCACCCCGCCTGGGCGCTGGCAGCCCCTGCCCCGGCACGCATGGCTGGCACCCGCGCATTACCGCGCGGATGAGGTGTGGAGCGCGGAACAAATGCAGGGCTGGCTCGCGGAGTTGGAGCCGATGGCACCGGCGCAGCTACTGGTGCGTATGGTGCAAGTCGGTGAGGATTGGGAGGAAGCCGAGCGATTGTTCCTGGTGGCTGATTTGTGGCCAAACGTGCCGGGCAGCACCTGATGATTTTTGCGGGGTGGCTGATGGCCTCTTCGCGAGCAAGCCCGCTCCCACATTTGGAGCGGGTTGGCTGGGTGAGGTTTTGGGACGGCCTTGAGGGCCCCATCGCAGGCAAGCCAGCTCCCACATTTGGAGCGTATTTCAGGCTGGTTATTGGGTTTGCTGGGGGCGGTTTCGGGGCGGGTTCAAGGGACCCATTGCAGGCAAGCCAGCTCCTACACTTGGAGCGTATTCCAGACTGGTTATTGGGTTGGCTGTGAGGGTTTCGGGCAGGCTTGAGGGGTCCATCGCGGGCAAGCCAGGCCTACATTTCAAGCGCGCCGCATATTAATGTGGGAGCTGGCTTGCCTGCGAAAGCAATAGTCCAGGCACTACAACTTATCGATATGCCGATATTCCAGCTGCAACTCGGCCGCCAGTTCCTGCGCGCGCCCCAATCGGATCGGCCCTCGCTCGATATCCACCAACAGCCCCGGACACTCCAGCAACGGTAGCCCGGCAATCGTCTTGAGTCGCCCATCGGTGATCACCAGCAAGCGCTGCTGCTCGGTCGGATAGCGCTCGCGCCGTTCCGCCAACCAATGCCCCGCCTCGGTCAACGCCGCCAGCAACGGCGTACCGCCACCCGCGCCCAGCTGTTCGAGCCAGCCCGCCAGGCTTTTCGCCGCCTTGAGCCCCTGCACCTGCCATGCGGGCGATTGTCCGCTGGCCGTCAGCAACGCCATGCGCGCCCGTTGCCGATAAGCGTCATCAAACAATTGCGCCAGTAAGCCTTTGGCGTCGGTCAATGCACGATGCCGGCGGGTAGACGCCGAAGCATCGACGATCACCAGCCACAATTCATGCGCCGAACGGCTGCGCAGGTGGTAGCGCAAGTCTTCACGCGATTGCGGTCGGCCACCGAGCAAAGTGCCCGGCCAGTTGACCGCGCCCTGCTTCGCGCTGCGCGCCTTGCCCTGCCTGCCTCTGTCCAGTCGCCCCGCGGTGGGACGGGCATCCGCCCCCGCGTCAGGTCGGGGGCGGATGCCTAGGGCTTTTTTGGCCAGCTGGGCACGTCTCGGCGGGCGCCCGTGGGCAGGGCCGGTGCGGGCATATCGCCCCACTGGCCTTGGCCAGGCGAGGTATCCGACGGCTTGGGCGCCTGGCCTTCAGGCGGCGGGCTGGCCGCTGGGGATTGCGCTTGGCGACGATGGCGCAAGGCAAATTCCGCCACCGCGTCTATATCGTCCTCGGCAATCGCGGTCGCCCCGCGCCACGCCGCGTGGGCCCTGGCGCCGCGCAGCCAGACCAGATCAGCGCGCAAGCCATCGACACCCGCAGCGAAGCAGCGCTCGGTGATCTGCGCCAAGGCCTGATCATCCAGCGCGATGCTCTCCAGCCGCGCCCGCGCCTGGGTGCAGCGCTCACGCAACGCGGCCTGCTGCTCGGCCCACTGCGTGCAAAACGCCGCCGGGTCACTGTCGAAATCCAGACGACGGCGGATGATTTGACCACGCTCGGCCGGCAACGTCTGCCCGCTCAACGCCACATTGAAACCGAAGCGATCCAGCAACTGCGGCCGCAACTCGCCCTCCTCCGGGTTCATCGTGCCGATCAGCACAAACCGCGCCGAATGCCGGTGGGAAATACCGTCGCGTTCGATCAGGTTGGTGCCGCTGGCGGCGACGTCCAGCAACAGGTCGACCAGGTGATCGGGCAGCAAGTTGACTTCATCGACATACAGCACGCCCCCGTCGGCCTTGGCCAGCACGCCGGGGGAAAACTGCGCGCGGCCTTCACCCAGCGCAGCGTCTAGGTCCAAAGTGCCGACCAGACGTTCTTCGGTGGCGCCCAACGGCAAGGTGACAAACTGCCCGCTGGCCAGAAAGTCGGCCAGGCCGCGCGCCAGGGTCGACTTGGCCATGCCGCGCGGGCCTTCGATCAGCACACCGCCAATCTTCGGGTCGATCGCAGTCAGGCACAGCGCCAGCTTCAAGTCATCGGCGCCGACCACGGCGGACAGCGGAAAATGGGGAATATCAGTCATGCCTATTTCTCGTTAAATTCTGCCGCACAGGCGGTTTCCTGTGGTGGTCGAGCGTGTTGTGACCAGTAGGCCTCTTGTCAGCCAGTGGGCTTGTTGTGACCAGCAGCCCCCCCGTCAGCCAGTGAACTTGTTGTAACTAGCAGGCCCCTGTCAGCCAGTGGGCTTGTTGTAACTAGCAGGACCCTCTCAGCCAGTGGGCTTTTTTGTGGCGAGCGGGCTTGCCCCGCGTTGGGCTGCGCAGCAGCCCCAT
>NZ_JANLOH010000002.1:0-1533 GCF_025466155.1 Pseudomonas sp. 13B_2.1_Bac1
CCAGAGAACCTACTCACCACTTTGAGTGGTTTCTCGGCCCTTCGTTGACCATTGTTGCTTTGTTATTGGGTTAATTTGAGGTTTATGGCTTAGTGCAGGCGCACCTATCCCGGGGCAGGCGGCCCTTGAGATGTAAGTTTGGCCAGTCGACGCAGGTTCTGTACCGCAGCCGCCAGCGTGAACTCATCGGTCGCGCCACTCATGCCCCGTAGTCGCAAGCGATCCATTTTCAGGATGCGCTTGAGGTGGGCAAACAACATTTCGACCTTTTTACGTTCGTGGCGAGAGCGCACGTACTCCGGCGTCGCCGCGATGCGTCGAGCGACATCACGAGCGGCTTCATGAACGCTGCGAGCGATCTTGCGAAACGACGTGTTCGGGCAGCACTTGGCTTTCATCGGACACGTCGCGCAGTCAGTCTGTCTAGATCGGAAAATGATGGTGTTGGCTTTGGTGACGTGCGAACGCTCGTTCTTGAAGGCTCGCCATTCGCTACGTAATGCATTGCCAGCCGGGCAGCAGTATTCCTCAGTCTCTTCATTCCAGCGGAAATCGTTGCTCGAAAAACTGTCGTTCTTGCGTTCGGTTTTGTCCCACACCGGCACATGTGGCTCGATGTCCTTTTCCTCCACCATCCAGGCCAGCATCGGCGCGGTACCGTAAGCGGTGTCGCCAATGAGGCGTTCCGGCTTGATGTCGAACTGCGCCTCAACGCGATCGATCATCGTCTTGGTGCTCTCGACTTCTGCGGTTCGATGAGCCGGTGTGGGTTCCACATCCATGATCACGCCGTGCTCGGTATCAATCAGATAATTCGTGGAGTAAGCGTAGAACGCTGGGCCACCTGGAGCTGCGGTCCAGCGGGCTTGAGGATCAGTCAGCGATAGACGCTTCGGTGGCGTTTCGGCCAGAGCCTCTTCATCGAGTGCCTCAAGATACTCACGCACGGCGCGGGTGCTCAGGGCCGGATCGCTCCAGTTGACCGGTTCATCACCCGGTACACCGCGCTGCCGGCTGGCATCCGCTTTGATGATGCTGGCGTCCACGGCAAAGCCTTCGCCCTTGACCAGGCCGGCGTCCATGCAACGACGCAGCACTTCATTGAACAGCCAGCGAAACAGATCGCTGTCCCGAAAACGGCCGTGTCGGTTTTTGGAAAAGGTCGAGTGATTGGGGACTTCATCTTCAAGGCTCAATCGGCAGAACCAGCGATACGCCAAGTTCAAATGGGCCTCTTCGCACAACCGCCGCTCTGAGCGAATGCCGTAGCAATAGCCCACGATCAACATGCGGATCATCAATTCAGGATCAATCGACGGGCGCCCAATCGGGCTGTAGAAGTCGGCGAGGTGATGGCGCAAATCGCTCAGATCGAGACATCGATCAATGCTGCGCAGAAGGTGATTGGCTGGGATGTGATCTTCAAGGTTGAACGAGTAAAACAGTCGCTCCTGCCCACTCGATAACTGTCCCATCATGCAGTGTGATCCCCCGCCGGCCAATGAAGCAATTTTGCCGCAGGCGAGACAGGGG
>NZ_JANLOH010000070.1:0-1313 GCF_025466155.1 Pseudomonas sp. 13B_2.1_Bac1
TGTCCCGTCCTGAATAAGGTTTACACCTTCTGACCGATCTTCAGGAGGATTCAATGGATACGGGAAAAAGGCGGAGCCAGCGCGATTACACGCTAGCTTTTAAATTGTCAGTCGTAGATCAAGTCGAAAAAGGCGAGTTGAGTTATAAAGAGGCTCAACGGCGCTTTGGCATTCAAGGCCGGTCCACGGTACTGGTTTGGTTACGCAAGCATGGCCGACAGGACTGGAGCCAAGGCGCCTCAATCCGAGCGCCGCGGAGCAGGCCGATGACCGACCCCAACCTCCCGCTGACACCCGAACAGCGGATCAAAGAGCTTGAAGAACAGTTGGCGCTGAGCAATCAGAAGGCCCAGTTCTTTGAAGCTGTCGTGAACGTCTTGAAAAATGATTACGGTGTGTCCATCGTAAAAAAGCGACCCGGCAAGTCCTCTCGCAAGGGCAAATCCAAGACCTGAGCATTACCAGGGCTTGCCTGTTTATGGGCATTTCGCGCCAAGCGTATTACAAGCGCAACCGAGCCTTTGACGCGAGAGTTTGCCAAGACCAGCAGGTAGTGGAATTCGTTCTGGAAAAGCGTCGCCGCCAGCCGAGGCTTGGGACGCGCAAACTGCACCACCTGATGGTAATTGAAGCCGCAGCGGCGCTACGTGTCGGTCGAGACCGCCTGTTTTCCATCTTGCGAGAGGCGCGAGAGCTGGTCCCTCGCAAACGTGCATACCATAAAACCACGCATAGCCATCATCGCTTCCGCCGTCACCCCAACCTACTCAAAGCTGGTCCGGAACAAGTTGTAGCCAGCAGACCTGAGCAGGTTTGGGTCGCAGACATTACCTATCTCCCAACGCGGGAAAGTGTCGCTTACGTCAGCCTGATAACAGACGCGTACTCCCGCAAAATCGTGGGTCATCATGTGCACGGCAGCCTGCATACGGAGTCGGTGGTCAGGGCACTGCAGAAGGCTGTTAGTCAGCGAAAATCCAATCAACCGCTCATTCATCATTCAGATCGCGGAGCTCAGTATTGCTCCGATTTATACCAACGGATGCATACCCGGCATGGAATCAGGTGCTCAATGACTGACGGCTATGATTGCTATCAGAACGCGATGGCGGAGAGGATAAATGGGATTTTGAAGACTGAGTTTTTGCTGCATCGTCCCAAAGACCTGGCGGATGCAGTGAAAATGGTGGATGAATCGGTGCAAATCTACAATCGGGAGCGGCCGCACTTATCCCTGAAATACAAAACGCCCGATGCGGTGCATCGGGCGTTTTGAGACTGAAACAGGTGTAAACCTATTTCAGGACTAGACA
>NZ_JANLOH010000066.1:0-1273 GCF_025466155.1 Pseudomonas sp. 13B_2.1_Bac1
CCAGGGGCAGTATCTGGATCGAGAGATTGGGCTGCACTACAACACGTTTCGGTTTTATGATCCGGATGTGGGGCGGTTTACGACGCCGGATCCGATTGGGTTGGCGGGTGGATTCAATCTGTACCAGTACGCGCCAAACCCCATCGGCTGGATTGACCCTTGGGGCTGGGCCTGCTCCTCAGCACAACGACGGCAGAATAAAGCTAACGGTAAAGCCGCTGAAGATCTTGTCCATCAGAAGCTCTTAAATAATCCCAACGTGACCGTGCTTGGTAGACAGGTCTACGTGAAAACTCCGGGCGCCGGTCGAGGTCGCTACGTGGATATTTTGATAAAGAATAACAAAACAGGAAAAGTCGTCGCAGTTGAGGTCAAGTCGGGCGGAGCTATAAGGTCGAAAGCTCAGCTTGCAAAAGATAAAATTATCGCCGATGGAAAAGGCATCTTTGGAAGCTCCGGAAAAAGCACGAGAGGCGTTACTGTCAGCGAAGCTAGAGTTCCACTGTGGAGGTTGCCGTAATGATAAAAGCTGTGAACGACATATTGAAAGAGTTGACTTCAACCCTGGCAGGGCCGTTTGCAAAATATGGTTACACGCTGAAAAAAGGCCGCTTTTTTGAGATGGTTAGCGAAAGTGGCCGAACTCGTCGATACACGATTGATATATCCAAGAAAAAAGGATGGTTCTCTCTTCACCTGACTCTCCAGATTCTCGACCCTGTATTGATGACGCGTGTAAACACAGTCCTTGATGCTGCACTGCGAGATGAAAGACTTGAATACCCGGACAACTGGTCCGAATCCATCATTGAGAAGACGATTAAAACACGTACGTCTAACTGGGTTGTAGCCGAACTGACTGACTGGCGGGCGCTGAAAAACCCAGATGAGCCACTTGAGCATTTCAATCGACGATTTTCAATATGGTTATATTCATTCGATAACCTTGATGAGAAACTTGACTGGAAAGAGCAGTTACTGACCAGTATTGATTTAGCGCAGCGTTGGTTTGACGAAGTAGATTCGAACGAATGGATTTGTGCCAACACTGATTACCCCTCCTTCGTTTTGCTGAGCGCCGAAGGGCTAGCTCAAAAACTTGAAGACAGGTATAACGCAACGCTGAAAAGTTCTGAAGACCCACTCGAAGTGAAGCTTTTTTATCTGCACCTATCTGAGCAACCTATTAAAGACCATCAATTTTGAATTCAGAAAGTTAGCAACCAAGTAATGACCGCTGTAGATAGACGGCGCCGCGCCGCTGTAAACGATC
>NZ_JANLOH010000020.1:0-1244 GCF_025466155.1 Pseudomonas sp. 13B_2.1_Bac1
AGCGTATTGCAGGTCACCGGCATCACTGGTTTCGCTGAGTAGTTGGCCGAGGGCATCCGATGGAGTGCCGCTATCGCCGATTGATTTCCAGCCGTTCCTGAGTATCAAGCAGGGACTGAAAAGAAATACCTGGCGACAGAGAGTCGGGAGATGGGAGTCAATTGTCCTACCGCAGACTGAGCCTGCGGCGGGAACATCGAACTCAGGTGACGCGCGTTGTTTGCGCCCTCTCGCAGTTGACGTCAGGCACTAAGCCAAAGCCAGCTTTGCCCTTCGCTCGGATAGTCATATCCAGAATGTTCGTGGTGTGGCTCTAATCACTGCTCAAGCTGTGAGAGAAACTCTTCGAAAGAGCTAGATAAAAGAACTAGATCTCTTTCATCTGCCAGCCATAGGTAGATAAGCCCAAAATCTCTATTTCTGGCGGATAGAACGAAAATGTTGCCGCAATCGTCATAGGCGAATGGGACTAGGTTTATTAACTCGGGCTCTCCTTTGATTAGTTGCTTGTATGTATCTTCAATTGTGGTTTCACCATTTTTTATGGAGAGAAAGCTGTTTAGTAAAAACGCATTGCTTTCTGCGGTTGAATCATCAATTGTTCCGCCATTATTCGTTATATAGAAATTTCTAAAATATTCTGATGGCGCGCGGCCAATAATTTTAGTGAACTCATCGTATTCAAGAGTGCTAATTGGGGCTTCGCAATTCTGTAGGGTTATGGGCATCTGGTGGGTCCTTTGGTCTTGATTGGTCTCGCAGGATGAGTATATTTTCTCCCGGTTGCTACTGAGTACTGGCTGACGCCTCCGGCATGCTTTATTCCCAAGTGTGCTTTTTGTTTTACGAGTTGCATCGTTCCGGTGTTTGACTTTGGGTCGTAATCATTCACATGGTGCCAAACGTAGCCCTTCGGTGCGGACTTTTGATTTAGTCCGGCTTCCCTGTTTGCAGCTTGTGTGTCTAGGGCGTAGTCGCCAGTGTATTTTATCGGTACGACTGGATTAATATTTGGTTTGTTATACATGGCGTTGCTGTTTCTGTAATCAAGACCCCCGCCTGGAGTTTGCCTTACCCCTTCAAAACCTAGCTCGTTTAATGCGGCAATTGGATCATAGGCTAAACCAAGAGGATCAATAAAAGTGATCGGGTTCGAAGCATACTGATAAAGGTTCAACCCTCCCGCCAGCCCAATCGGATCCGGCTGCGTAAACCGCCCCACATCCGCATCATAAAACCTGAAC
>NZ_JANLOH010000110.1:0-1226 GCF_025466155.1 Pseudomonas sp. 13B_2.1_Bac1
GTGGGAGCAACTGTCTTGATCCCTTTAAAAAAACATCATCAAGTCAGCCACAAAAACTCCCACAGCCGATGGCCGTGTACTACTCCAGTGCTGATTGCGTAGCTGATTACGCTACGCGATCTCTCCACTCTGAATCGTCTCGGATCATTGCGTTCAGACGTATCAACAACACTCGCATGCAGGCGATAAGCGCTACTTTTGCGCACTTTCCTTTATCTAACAGAGCCTTATATCGGGCATTGAATTCAGGCTGAAAGCGAATAACCGACCAGCATGCCATGTACAACGAGCGTCGGACTGAGAACCTTCCTCCGCTGATGTAGCGTTTACCTTTCTGCTTGCCGCTGTCGTTGTTATACGGAGCAAGGCCTGCCAGTGCTGCGATTTCATGGCGTCCAACGTTGCCCAGTTCAGGCAGATAGGCCATCAAGCTGGCGGCGGTAATAAGTCCTATCCCTTTCACCGAGCACAGCCGTAAAACCCTTTTTCGATCAAGGCTTTCAGCACTCTGGCGAATCTGTGCATCGAGCAACACGATGACTTTGTTCAGGTAATCGATATGACCTTTCAGCAAAGGTTTGACGGCATCCGAACCGGCTGTTTTGAGACGCCGTTCGTCGTCACTTCGCTGCTGAACAAAGTTCTCGCGCTGATGAACCAAGGCGCGTAGATCGTCTTGATCAGGGCTTGTAGGCTGGGTTTTGGGGGGCTTGATAGTGGCTGCGAACTGAGCGAGAAGTCGGGCATCTATTGGGTCGGTTTTCGCTTGCTGCCCCATCGCTTTGGCAAAGCTCCTGGCTCGACTGGGGTTGACCCGTATAACTTCGAAGCCATCGGTTTGAAGTGCTTTCATGACCTGTCGCTCGTAGCCGCCTGTCGCCTCCAGGAGCACGCAACGAACCTGGTGACTCTTCAGCCAATCGATCAAAAGGGGGAAGCCACTCGCTGTATTGGGGCAATTTATACCGGCGTCTTTGGAATCCAGCTGAGCTTCAAGATCGTCTTTAGAAACATCGATGCCTGCAAACATGGCCAAACCCTCTTACACTCAATGGTGAGAGCGCTCTGGCTGGGCCCACGCTTGTACTGTTCGAGGTCGGCTCGTTCAACTGTTCGGGCTCAATAACCAGAGTGGAGAGGTGGATGGCAGCATAGGCTCCCACACGTGCTTTAAGCACCGCTGTCGGTCGGCTTGCCATCCACCGCTCTCATCCTCAGTTTAAACC
>NZ_JANLOH010000011.1:0-1196 GCF_025466155.1 Pseudomonas sp. 13B_2.1_Bac1
TTCGAGAAGAACGGTTCAGGCGAACCGAAGTGACTGTTTCAAGGTTTCCCAATGGTCGAAATCTGCTTCAGTGAGCGCACTGCCCTTGCTGTACGTCAGCGCCAGTAGTCGAGGCTCGCCAGGCAGCTCACAGGCCAGTTGGTACTGGCAAGAAAGCGCGTTGCCCTGGGTGAACTCGGTTTGCACTTCCATCGCGACGATGTTGCGGTCGACGCCCACCCGCACCTCTGCGGGCCTGGTGCATTTGAAGGCAGTGACTTTCTTGCGCAGCTCGGTGAGCTGGTGGGTATAGGTCTCGGCCAACGTTTTCTGTGGGTCCATAAGGCCGCGTGCCAGCACCAGGGTGGTGCCGCGTGTCTTGAACACCAGCATGTTGACGCTGTTGTCGTCAGGCATTTCGTTGCCCAATCCGATGATCAAATCGTGGGTGATGTATTCGCGCATTGAAGCCGTCCTTATGGGGTCATTCATGGATGAAGTAGCCGTCTACATCGCCCTGGATGTCCGCACCACTGACGCCGTTTGCGGTGGTGCCGGAAGCCTTTCCACTCATGTTCAAATCGAGTTTTCCTGACAAGGTGTTGACCTTGCCGGCTTTCATTCCGGTGATATTGAAGTTCTCGCAGGTGATGTTCAGGTCGCCGTTTTCGTTGAGTTCTATGACGGTCTTGCCGCATTCGAGGCGCAGCTGTTTGCCCACGCCGATGTAGTACTCGCCAGCCACGTGATCATTCTTGCTGGCGCCTACCTTCAAGGTGTCATTGGCCTTCACCACCCGTATGCGCGTGCGGCCCACGGTGATGGTTTCGTCCTGGCCGACCTGGCTGCTTCGGTCAGCGCCAATCGATTGGGTCTGATTGTTCTTGACCACCGTGTTCTGGTCTTTCTGGGCATGGATAAACACTTCCTCCTGGCCCAACTCATCCTCAAAACGCAGCTCATTGAAGCCCGATCCCTTATGGGTACGGCTCTTGATGGTCATCCGCGTTTTGTGTTTGGGCAGCTCATAGGGTGGCAGGTTGGTCTGGCGGTACGCGGTGCCAGTGGCGAGAGGCTGGTCAGGATCACCGTCCAGATAGCTGATCACCAGCTCCTGACCTACACGCGGGATGGCCATGGAGCCCCAGGTCGCCCCGGCCCAGCCTTGGGTGACACGGATCCAGCAGGAGCTGTGGTCGTTGTTTTTGTCCGAACGG
>NZ_JANLOH010000047.1:0-977 GCF_025466155.1 Pseudomonas sp. 13B_2.1_Bac1
GTCCCAGCATTCGCCTTTACGGCTCATGCTTTGTCGGAGTCCATGTTCCAGCAGTTCATTTCTGAATTTATGGCTGGTGTACTGGCAACCTTGGTCGGAGTGAAACAGTACGTCTTTTGGGCGACCGCGCAGTTCAATCGCCATGCGCAGGGCTTCGCAGGTCAGCGTGGCATCAGAGATCATCGAAAACGACCAGCCCACAATCCGGCGAGCGAACAAGTCCAGAACCGCCGCGAAATACAGCCAACGCTTGCCGACTTTGATGTACGTCACGTCCCCACACCACACCTGATTGACCGTCGCAACATCAAACTTGCGTTTGAGCACATGCGGTGCCACCAAAGCCTCCACGCCAGGTGACTTGTACTTATGGCGCCGGCGTTGACGGCTGACAATGCCTGCTTCTCGCATCAAGCTGCGAGCCATGAACCGCCCGACATCATGCCCGCCGGCTTGCAGCTGTTTAGCCAAGGTACGAGCGCCCGCAGACTCTCTCGACGCCCTGTGGTGCTTGACCAGCATAGCCTTGAGTTTCTCTCGCTTAGGGCTCACCTTGCCTTGGCGCTGACGCCATGCGTAAAAGCTACTGCGGTTTATTCCGAACACACGACAGCAATCGTTAACGCCGTACTGCTCGCCCAGCTCACAGATCAACGAGAGTGATCTTTGGCGTCCAAAAGCAGGAGAGCACTGGCCTTTTTTAGGATTTCGATATCCCGGTCTCTTTGCCTGAGCAAGGCTTTAAGTTCCTGGATCTCTCGCTGATCCGCGGTAATCGCCTTGGCTCCCACCGGAGTCGAGCCCAAGCGTTCCTTGCGAACTTGATCGACCCAGCGGCGCAAGGCCGTAGGGCCAATATCCAAGCTGGCACAGACCTCGGGAACCGACTGCCCCTCGTCCAGCACCATGCTGGCAGCCTTGAGTTTGAACTCACATGAATAAGATTTACGCATATCCAAACACCTCAGATTTGGACG
>NZ_JANLOH010000078.1:0-856 GCF_025466155.1 Pseudomonas sp. 13B_2.1_Bac1
AGTGCTGATCAACCTGCTGCTGGCCCTCGCCACCGGTGCGATGGGCGTGGCGATAGGCATGAGCGCCAAGGTCCTGGACGGCATCAAGTCTCGTCGTGCGCGCCAGTGGTTCAAACAGGTGGCCAGGCAATTTGGGAAATCTCGTGTGCAGGGCCATGTCGAGGCGGCCACACCGTTGTTGCTGAGGAGCGCAGCGACGCCAATCAAGGTGATTCCGGATGTGCCGTTGAAGGCTGGGGATCAGCTGGTTTCCAACCCGGTGCCGGCGGTTCGCGGCAAGACGCAGCGGACGGCTTTGGTTCGGCAGGAGCATGTCGACGATGTGCCTGCTGCTGGCAAGAACCCAAACGGAGACTCGGCGGCGCCTGCGGATAAGACCGCCACTAACGGCTGCCCGGTGTCGATGGTGACCGGAGAGGAATTGCTCACCCTGACTGATGGGGCGCTGGACGGGGTATTGCCGTTTGAATGGAGCCGCTTGTACCGCACCAGTGCGGTGGAAATGGATTGCGGGTTGGGGTTTGGCTGGAGTCACTCGTTGGCGCATCGGCTTGCGGTGTCGGGCGATTCGGTGGTGTGGACCGATCATGAAAACCGCTCGACCACCCTGCCCTTGCCATCTGTTTCTCGCCCAGCAATCACCAATAGCCTGGCCGAAGCGGCAATCTATTTAGGCGCTTTGCCGGATGAACTGGTGTTGGCCCAGGCGTCGCGCTTCTACCACTTTCGCGACGGCATACTGACCGCGATCAGCGATGCGTATGACAACCGGCTGCGCATTGTCCGGGATCTTTTGGGGCGCATTGAGCGGCTGGATAACGGTGTCGGGCGTTCGCTGCTCCTGCGTTATGAGTTG
>NZ_JANLOH010000050.1:0-835 GCF_025466155.1 Pseudomonas sp. 13B_2.1_Bac1
GAACACCGCCACCAAGCGTCCGGCTTCGTCGTACTGATACGCCGTCACCGCGCCCAGCGGATCCTGCTCGACCGTCAACCGGCCTTTGTCGTCGTAGGATCTGAAATGCTCGGCACCATCCGGATCAATGCGCTGCACCAGGCGCGCATGCTGGTCGTGCACGTAGACTTCCTGGCTGCCATCAGCGTTAAACACCGTGACCTGCCCGCGGTCATCCCAGGCATAACGCGTATCCATCTGCGAAAAGCTCGCCCAGTGGCGGACACAGCGCGCGGCCTTGCCAGCGCGTTCCCATGCCCAAAAGAAACTCGCGCCACCGGCCAACTGCCGTTCAAGAATGACGTGCTGATCGTCGTACCGATAAACCTCGCGTTCGCCGACGGCATTGGTCGCCGAGACCAGTCGGCCCAGGTCGTCATAGACGTAGGAAACAACGTTGTGCTCGGTCATCCACTCGAAAGGGCCATGGCCCTTGGCGCGCTGGATCTGGTAGTCCACCGCCACGATGCGACCCAACTCATAACGCAGGAACAGCGAACGCCCGACACCGTTATCCAGCCGCTCAATGCGCCCCAAAAGACCCCGGGCAATGCGCAGCCGGTTGTCATACGCATCGCTGATAGCCGTCAGCACACCGTCGCGAAAGTGGTAAAAGCGCGACGCCTGCGCCAACACCAACTCGTCCGGCGAAGCACCCAAATAGATCGCCGCTTCAGCCAGGCTATTGGTGATTGCAGGTCGAGCAACAGTCGGCATCGGAAACGAAGTAATGCGATTCTCATGGTCCGTCCACACGACGCAATCGCCCGATACCGCAAGCCGATGCGCCAACGAA
>NZ_JANLOH010000060.1:0-779 GCF_025466155.1 Pseudomonas sp. 13B_2.1_Bac1
TCGGCCGGGGTAGTCGTAGCGCTCATAGTCTTTGTGCTGGTTGTTCAGGTCCTGGTCGCCGGTCGCGGTGTGCTGCTGGTTGTAGCGCGGGTGGGTGAAGGTGTAGTCGCGCTGCACTTGCACGACGGTGCGCACTTGCTCGGTGTAGTGGAAGCGGTTCAATGCCGGTTCCAACGCGTCGCCGCCGCCCATTGGCTGGTAGATCACCGGGCAATCGGTGTGGGTGCCGATGGTGCCCAGGCCGCCGACGCGGTCGGTGAGGACCAGGGTGTGGCCGTCGGCGCGGTGTTCGAAGGTGTAGAGCAGGCCTTCTTCGGCGGCGAGGCGGGCGAGAAAGTCGAGGTCGGTTTCGCCAGCCTGCACGCAGTATTCGCGGGGCTGGTGCTCGAAGCAGATCTCGCTGCGCAGGTCGGTGAGCTTTTGCTCGGCCAGCACGCTGGTGATGATGTCGGGCACGGTCTGGGCCTGGAAGATGCGCCAGTTGGAGCGCAGGTCGAAACGCTTCAGGGTCGGCTCGACCACGGCGGTGTAGCGGGTGCGGCGAAAGCCGGTGTCGCCTTGCTGGAACAGGCTGACCAGGCCGTGGACGTAGCGCACAGGAGTGTCGTCGCGCCAAATGGTGAACACCGCCGCCAGGTCGAGCATGCGGTAGAAGTCGATGGCGGGGTGATGGCTGACCAGTTCCAGGTCGAGTTTGAACGGCTGGGACAGGCCTTCTTCGAGGATGAACGAGACCACCTCGAAGGGATCGCCCCGCAGCGGTTCGAAGGTGTAGCGCA